>CAIJTL010000949.1 GCA_903823545.1 uncultured Planctomycetaceae bacterium | reverse complement strand
TCCGACTCATCACTGGCGTCGCGTTCTTGAATGAAATTTCTCTTCGATTTACTGGCTTGGTTATTCGGTAGTCGGAGAACTCCCCAAGAGATTGTTCGCGAGCAGGTCGCTTTACCATTGAGTTTGACGTGGCCTGGCGGCAAACGTCGGCACCCAAGTATTAGGCTTACAATTCGGCAAGGCTATAGCAGCAAAAAGCAGCCAAAATACATCACAAAGCTCTTGAAATCTGAGGTTTCAACGAGGACTTCGTCAGTCCCTTACCTCTTTGCGAATCATGACGCAGATCGTCGGCACTTTCATGATCTGAGTCTTGATGGTGATGACTCGCGATTGATGTCGCGTGAATTGCCAATGTTTCGGACCCCTCAGCAATTGGCCGACTGGTTGGGAATTCGAGTTGGAGAACTCGCTTGGCTCGTGCATCGCGGCACCTCTGATCGTCGACCGCCGGATGAGCAGAGGTCTCACTATGTTTATCATTGGGTCAAAAAGCGTTCGGTAAGCATCGAAGCTGGCGCGCCGATGAGTTGCCCGGTATTGACTCAATGGCGATTGATCGAAGCTCCGAAGCAAACACTGAAAGCGGTGCAGCGAAAAATTCTCACGGAGATTTTGGAGAAGGTCCCGGCACATTCAGCGGCGCATGGGTTTGTGCGTGGACGGTCGATTGTTTCCAACGCGAGGCCGCATGTTGGGCAAGCGGTAGTCATCAAACTTGATCTGCAAAATTTCTATGCCAATGTGACGTACAGCCGAGTCGTCGCGATCTTTCGTTCGATCGGTTATTGCCGAGAAGCGGCAATCTGGTTGGCTCGACTGACCACATCGGCGGTGCCGTGGTCATTGAGCGTGCCGGATGGAGACGAAGGGACGAAATCGCTTTATGTTCGTCGGCATCTTCCGCAGGGAGCACCAACCTCACCGGCAATTGCAAACCTATCGGCTTTTGGTTTGGACGTGCGGCTGTCGGGATTGATCAAGAAGTTTGGCGGTAACTACACGCGGTATGCGGACGACCTGACGATCTCCGGCAACGATGACTTTCGTTATGCGTTGCGCTGCGTGATTCCATTGACCGAACAGATCGTGCGGTCGGAGCGATTCTCACTGAATCATCGCAAACGGAAAGTGATCCGACGCGGTCGACGACAGCTTGTGACCGGAGTCGTCGTCAATCAAAAGACCAATATCCGCCGCGATGAATTCGACCTTTTGAAGGCGATACTCACCAACTGTGTTAAGCTCGGCCCGTCAACTCAGAACCGTGATGCTCACGAAGATTTCGCGGCGCACTTGCGAGGACGAATTGCGTTCGTCCGACAGCTCAATCAAGCCCGCGGCGAGAAGCTGCTGCGGCTTTTCGAGCAGATTGACTGGCTGCGATAATTAGTTCCACAGAAGTAACCCGAAACGTCAGCGAGGGCAGACGCTTCAAGTCACTTTGAAGTTGGAGTCCTGTGAAGTGCTCGCCCTCGCTGACACTTTTTGAAGTTGCGCTATTGGGACACGGAAGACACGGAGAAAGAGG
>CAIJTL010000948.1 GCA_903823545.1 uncultured Planctomycetaceae bacterium | reverse complement strand
TGCGGCACGACGTTGATGAGATCACGACAATAAGGAAGCAACTCGACATGGCCGATGGACCGCTCTCGAAATATCCGGTGACTTGGGAACTCGATTCGATTCTGCCGCATCCGGAGACTTCGGAGTTTGCGGCGTTATTCGGTGACTACAAGCGACGGCTGACAACGCTGGCCGATGAATCGGATCGACTGCCGGCGATCTCAGCCGCGGCCGATCACGCCCAAGCCTGGACCAAGTTTTTGTCCGAGTATGCGATCGTCGAGAAGCTTGCCAACGACCTCGCTTCATTCGCCGGATGTCACGCGGCTGCCGATGCAGCCAATAAGCGATTTCAGCAACTGGAAGGTGAGCTGTCGGCGCTCGATCCGCTGCGATCAAAGATTGCGACTAATGTTGAGTTCGCAGTGAAAGAGGCAAACGTTGTCGCACTGGATGAGATGCTGGCAGCGAATCCGGAACTCGGCGAATTGCGATTCTTCTTTGACGAACGCCGATGCAACGCCGCGTTTCGATTGCCGAAGGCGCAAGAGCAACTGGCAAACGATCTGGCAGTCGATTCGATTCACGCTTGGGGGCGTTTGTACGACCGGTTGTCGGGCGAGTTGAAGATTCGCGTCATGGAAAGGGGCGAGGTCGTTGAGAAATCGCCGGGCCAAGTGATGTTCGATTCGCCGCAGCGAGCGGTTCGCGAGAACAATTTCTTCGCTGCCGACAAAGCTTGGGAGTCGATTCAAGACAACTGCGCCGACGCGCTCAATCACATCGCCGGATTTCGTCTGACGAAGTATCGGCATCTCGGTTTGAAGAGTCATCTCGACGCGCCGCTGCGTGCGAATCGAATGCGTCAGGAAACGCTCGATGCCATGTGGTCCGCCGTGACCGCTCGCAAGCCAATGCTGTTGAAGTATTTTGCCAAGAAAGCGGAGCTGCTCGGCCAGAAGCAACTGGCGTGGTACGACCAATCAGCGCCACTGCCGCTGCGATCGCAAGACGGCGCGTCCGACGAACTTTCATACGACGACGCCTGCGACACGGTCATTCGGACCTTCCGAGAATTCAGTCCTGATTTTGGGGGCTTCGCCGAAATGGCGATTCGCGAACGATGGATCGAAGTCGAAAACCGTGCGGGCAAACGTCAGGGAGGTTTCTGTACGGGACTGCCAACAAAACAGCAGTCTCGGATCTTCATGACCTACACAAACTCTGCCGACAGCATGAGCACGTTGGCTCATGAGTTGGGACACGCCTATCACTCGCATGTCCTTTGGCCGAGACCGTTCTTCCTTCAAGACTATCCGATGAACCTAGCCGAGACCGCTTCAACGTTTGCCGAAGCGGTCCTCGGAGAGCAACAACTTCAGTCCGCGAAGACCACGACAGACGAACTGAAGTTGCTCGACAACATGCTGTCAGACGCTGTGGCCTTCATGATGAATATCCACGCGAGATTTATTTTCGAGAATGAGTTTCACACCGAACGACTGGCCGGCGAAGTCCCGTCTGCTCGGCTTTCGGAGTTGATGCAACAAGCTCAACAAGAGGCGTACCTCAACGCGCTGTCTGACGATGGCTGGAACCCTCGATTCTGGGTCTCGAAGCTCCATTTCTATATCTCCGGTTTGCCGTTCTACAACTTCCCGTACACGTTCGGGTATTTGTTGTCGTTGGGAGCTTTCTCGCTGGCGAAGAACTCGTCTGGGACTGCTGGGGATTTTCCGACACGCTACCGGGAACTACTCATCGCCACCGGTTGCATGACCGCAGAAGAGGCGGTCCAGCAAACGCTCGGCTACGACCTCACGCTGCCCGATTTTTGGAACAAAAGCTTGGACGTCATCGAACAACGAGTCGCTCGGTTCGTGCAATTAGCAGATGAGATCTAGGCCGTTGAGCTGCCGGAACAGCGGTTCTTACCCTCGGAGTGCTGCGGCTCGACGCAGCCCTCCATTCATTTGGAATGTCAGTGTTCAATGGCAAGACCGCGATCTTCGATACGCCGATTTCTAAGTGGGCCCGCTCGCCTGCGTAGTTATTTCTGCGGTTCTACTTGGAACAACAGTCTCTGGAGTTTGTAGATCGCTATCTCAATTGGATGGAGTGCTGCGTCGAGTCGCAGCACTCCAGGGAAAGGATGCCCGTGACGAGTCCGCAATTGCCGAAGCTAGATATTTCCAAGCTACGTTGTCTCGCTTTCGACGCAGTCGGAACGCTGATCTTTGCCGAACCGAGCGTCGCAAAAGTGTACGCGTCGGTCGGTCAACAATTCGGCTCGAAAGTGACGGCCGATGAAATCGGCCCTCGATTTCGTGGGGCGCTTTGTCGAGCGGACACGGAGGCCGAACGCTGGTTTGGTGAACTCGGTCGAACGAACGAAGAGTACGAGCGAGAGTTCTGGCGGCGAATGGTACGCGAAGTCTTACCTGATGTTGATGAACCAGAACGCTGCTTTGA
>CAIJTL010000947.1 GCA_903823545.1 uncultured Planctomycetaceae bacterium | reverse complement strand
AGGACGAGTACTCGGATTTCATCTTCCGTTTTGAATTTAAGCTCGAACCAGGCGCAAACAACGGCTTGGGAATTCGTGCTCCGCAAGGTTGCGATGCAGCGTACTGCGGTATGGAGTTGCAGATTCTTGATGACTCGGCCGAGGTCTACAAGAACCTGAAGCCCTACCAATACCACGGTTCAATCTACGGAGTCGCTGCTTGCAAACGGGGCCACCAAAAGAAGGTGGGTGAATGGAACGTTCAAGAAGTCGTCGTGAAGGGTCGCCAAGTCAAAGTGATCCTCAACGGCGAAACGATTGTCGATGCCGACATCGACAAAGAAAGCACACCGAAGACCGCCGACGGCCAGAATCACCCCGGCCTCAAACGAGACAAGGGCTACATCGGATTCCTCGGCCACGGTGCTCGAATCGAGTTCCGCAACATCCGAATCAAGGATCTGGCGGAGAAGAAGTAACGTAGCGAGAACTTTGAAGGATCTTAGAAGACGGTCTCTTGAGGCCGTCTTTTTTTGTGCTATTGATTCAATGCTTTGTTATTAATCCGGATCACAGAAAAGAACTGCGCGTTATCCAAATCGGCTCGTCACGCGGAGCGTGACGAGCCGAACGTTTCAAAGAGCGCATTCAATTTCTGTGGTCTGGATTTGTCTGTGAGCGTCGAGAAATCTCGCGTTGATCTCTAACACTGACACTTTGGGTTAGATTTGAAGTCGCCCAGGGAAAGTTAACGAGCGATCTCAATTGCTTTTGTTTCGCGGAGTACTGTGACTCGGATTTCGCCGGGGTAGGTCAGTGCTTGTTCGATTGCGGTGGCGATATCGCGAGCGAGTTTCGCGGCTTCGCGATCGTTGACTCGACCGGAATCGACGATGATTCGCACTTCGCGACCCGCTTGCACGGCGAACGCTTGATCGACGCCGGGGAATCCGCAGGCGACCGCTTCGAGTTCTTCCAACCGCTTGATGTAGCGGTCGAGACTTTCGCGTCGAGCACCTGGCCGAGATGCTGAAACTGCGTCTGCAGCGGCCACTAAAACAGTGTAGATGTATTCCGGGCGAATATCGTCGTGATGACCGAGTGCCGCGTGAACAACCTCTGGGCCTTCACCGTATCGCTTGAGCAATTCGGCACCGACAGCGGGGTGTCCACCTTCCATTTCATGGTCAGCAGCCTTGCCGATGTCGTGCAAGAAACCACAACGGCGAGCGAGTGTCCCATCGAGTCCAAACTGCTCGGCAATCAAGCCAGTGAGATGACAGACTTCGATCGAGTGCCGCAGCACGTTTTGGCTGTAGCTCGTGCGGAAATGCAGGCGTCCCATCAAATCGACGAGCTTGTCGTGCAGGCCAAGCACGCCCGCTTCCTGACACGCTTCTTGGCCAGTACGTCGGCAGAAGACGTCCATCTCTTTTTGAGTTTCGGCAACGACTTCTTCGATGCGAGTCGGGTGAATGCGGCCGTCTTGAATCAGCTTGATCAACGAAAGGCGGGCGACTTCGCGACGAACTTTGTCGAACGCGGATACGATCACAACGCCGGGCGTGTCGTCAACGATCACATCGACGCCAGCGATCTTCTCGAACGCGCGGATGTTGCGTCCTTCGCGACCGATAATTCGTCCCTTCATTTCGTCGTTTGGGATATCGACGGTTGAGACGCTCATCTCCGACGTGTGAGTGCTCGCACAACGTTGCACGGCCATGCCGATGATTTCACGCGCTTTGACTTCGCATTGATCGCGAAGTTCCGCTTCGTGCTTGAGAATTAACGTGCCGGTTTCGTTCTTCAGCTCGCGGCTCAAGCGGTCGAGCAAGTGCGACTTCGCCGTCTCTTTGTCCAACCCGCTGATTTTGTAGAGTTGCTCTTGCTCGTCGCGCATCAGTCGTTCGAGCTCTTTGTCGCGAGCCTCAATGACCTTCATCCGCTCAGCGAGTTTGGTTTGGTTTGACTGAAGGAAGCGTTCCTTCTTGCCAACGTCATCTTGCTGTTCTTTGAGTCCGTTCTCGCGCTTGTCGAGTTGCCGCTCAAAGTCGCGCAGTTCGTCGCGGACCTTGTTCATCTCGCGGTCGAGTTCCTCACGGCGTTTCAGAACGATCTCTTTCGCAGCGATCTCTTCGGTCCGTTTGACGTTGTCAGCTTCGCGTTGTGCTTGAGCAATGATCGCGTCGCGATCTTGATAGGCGGCTCCGCGTCGAACTCGTTCAAAAAAGAAACCAGCGGCCCCGCCGAGCACCAGCGCGACCAACCCTACGGCAGCATAATCCATCGGTTCGCAACCTTATCTGTTGTCTGCGAACCACGGACTCAAATCAGCAACCGTCACAAATGACGGCAAACGACGGGGCGATCAACAGTTATCGGACTGCCAACTTCCGAGAGAACCTCGGCGTTGGGAAGCACTTCGCAGCTCTGAGCAATCACCAGGCGGTGCGACTCGAACAGGGGACCGCGCGGGAGCAAGAATCAATCCTCCCGGTCGCGAGCAATTCCCGTCCGTCATCTCTGACAGCTCAGACGGTGACCAGACATTGATGCCGAATTCGGAGAGCTTCTGAACCACCTGCTTCAGGGCCAAAACCCCGATGCCAAACAGGCAACACAGTACTCCCGCGACCACAGCCAGCAACGTCCCGTCGGCAATGAAATCCACGATGACACCTGCGAATGACCGTTGAATGACACGCGGATCAGTTGAGATATGACGCTGATCCATGTGCAACTCTGCCCCATCGGCTGGTTGAGCCAGTGGTTTGTGAGTTGTTGAAAGTGACGGAGCCAAGCTATTGCCTGTCCGTCGGCGGGGCCATACTAACGTCACTGATGCCGGGGTCAACCAACGTGTCAGCGGATGGGAACCCCGCTGTGACAAAGACTTGGGTTGGTTCTGATAACTCCTGTTCTCCTCAATCGGACACCGAATGGCAGCGACTGGCGATAACTTGCTCACCGATAGCACGCGAAAATTTCTCAATGTCCTCCGATCGTCGCTCGCCTCAATCGTTGCCGAAGGATCGTCTCTGCTGATTGGAGTTTCCGGAGGAGCAGATAGCGTCGCACTATTACGTGGCATCTGCTTGCTTCGTGACGAGTTGCGAATCCATCCGACGGTCGTTCACGTCAATCATCAACTTCGTGGTTCCGAATCTGATCAAGATGCAAATTGGGCTCGAGATTTGTGCCAACGGCTTGATGTACCAATTCAAGTTGTTGAAGTTGATGTTTCTGAACAAGCCACAAATCGCAGGATCGGAATTGAAGAAGCCGCTCGTGACGCACGCTATGAAGCTCTGACGCGCGAAGCAGAGCGACTTAACATTTCAACGATTGCGCTCGCTCACAATGCTGACGATCAAATAGAAACCGTTTTGCACCATTTGCTACGGGGCACGGGGCTTGCCGGATTGAAGGGAATGCCGTCTTCTCGCGCTCTTTCCGATCGAGTCCGGATTGTTCGGCCTCTGCTTTCGATCAAACGAGCTGAGATTGAGACGTTCCTTCTGTCGCTGGGGCAAGATTTCCGTTCTGACAGTTCCAACCTCGACACGTCGCTCACTCGCAACTTCTTGCGACATGAGTTGCTGCCGTTGCTGGAACAGAGACTCAATCCGCAGGTTCGAGAGCATTTATTGCGTTTGACTCAGCAAGCCAGCGAATGGCACGACATCTTGCAGCAACAAGCGTCAGAAATTTTGAAAGCTGCATTGCTGGATGAATCACCGTCTGTTGTGCGACTCCGTTGTGAGCCGTTTAAAGATCAGCCTCGTCCGTTAGTCCGCGAGGCGTTCGTTGCCTTATGGGCTCATCGTGGCTGGCCGAGGCAAGCGATGGCTTACTCGCATTGGGAAGCCTTGGCCGAACTGGCTCAGAACGGCGATTCAAAATCCGTCAACCTGCCGCTCAAAGTCAGAGCCCGGCGACGTGGTCGCCTCATCGAAGTGGACGCGACTGGCCTTTTAACGTGAGTCTTCAAATGCTGACTCAGAATCATTGGCGACGCCGGGTGATCGCCTCGTTTCATCAGGCAGGCTCGACAGAATCGGCCCGTCGATCCCTTCGCCCGATGCTCGTAGCTCTTCGATTTGCACGCTCATTTCATCCGAAGTGACGCGAATTTCGGGAACTCGCCAGAGCAAGATCAACGCCAGAGTTCTCCAGCAGGAAGAAACGACGAAGAGGACTTCGTAGGCCCAACGCTGTTCGCCAGCCAGGTGCAGAAATAATCCTGCCAACAATGCGCCAGCAGCTAAGGCGGCTGAGTTCAGCAGATTAAATAGCGTCAAGACGCTGACTCGTTCGGTCGCAGGGATCGACTCAAAGAAGAGCAACAAGAATGCTAGCTCATAAGCGGCCCATGCAATTCCAGCGGCGATTTGAGTGCAACAGAGCCAGGCGTAGTTGCCTGACACAGACCACATTCCTGCGAGCGGAATAATGCCGATCCCACCAAGCGTCAGCAGCCGCCTCGCTCCAAGCCGCTTCGCCAATCGACCACACAAGGGCAGCGCGATGATCTTCGACACAAACGAAAAGCCAATCAGCATCGCATAGTCGAGATACGTGAAACCCAACTTCTCACGCATGAACGGCGTGAAGTACGGGCCTGAAATCCAAATCCCGAATTGCACGAAGACGATGTAAGCCAGCAGCTTTCCACCGGCACTGTGTCGGTACTGCCGCAGTTGTTGAAGGGGCGACAACCGTCGCATGTCTGGGAGCAGCGGGTGAGGTTCGCTTTGTGACGCAAGAAACGAGATCGAGACGATTCGGCACAAGAATGCTAGGCCGAACAAAACAGTGAAGACCTGCAATGTGTGCTCGTTCTCCGTACCAAGACTTAGGTCGTACCGCTTCCCCAATTGCAACGCGATTCCGCCACCGAGAAATCCGGCAAGCACCGTGAGCTGTTGCAGTCGAGTTCGCTTGGCAAAGAAGTGCGCTCGAATAGCTCGCGGAATCAGCGTTCCGATCCACACATTCCAAGCCGGCCCCGTCCCCAAATTCCCGGCCCAATACAGCGATGCCACAAGCATCGCGGCCCAAGCCGGAATGTGTCCAGCAATCGCCGCAACGATGAGTGGCAGAAAGCTCAACGCCTGCAACATCCCGCAGCACAAAACCCATCGCTTGTGAGAGCCGAGCAACCGTACCGCTCGTGGCGACACCATCTGCAACGCGCCACCCAACAACACCGGCACGCTGACCACCAACCCAGACATCACCTCGCCCAAGCCAACCGTTAACACAAACAACGGCAGGTAAGTCTCCCCCAGCCCAACCATCACACCAAACGATGCCGCGTCAGATTGACTGACTCGCAAGTTGTGCTTCAAGCTCCGAACTCGCTGATGACGAGTCGTCGTCGCAGGCATCTCGTCGGTCGTGAGTCCATTCACGGTAGCAGTCCAAAGTACTTGAAAAGAAAACTTGAGGCGTGATTACACCCGAATGAGTTCCTGACGCAAGCGATCCTCATTTCGGATTTAGATATGGCGTCTTTCTGACGATTGTCAGCATCTTTGGGAATTTGATTACGGGCTCGCTACGACGGCAAAGGCGAGTCAACTTGCGGTTGTGTTGGAGTCGTCTTTGGCGAAGTCATCTCCCCAAATTGTTTCGACGGCATTAGATTCGCCACACAGTAGCTCTGTGAATTCAAAGGAATCACCATGAAAGTCTTTGAAACAACGGCTCGCGCCGATGGTCCTGATCGGCTCGTGTTAGACACGCCGCTGAGCGAGTTGCCGAAAGGGCGAGTGAAGGTCATTGTCCAAACAGACGATGAGTTAGCGTTGCGTCCGCTGCCGACTGTGGACTTCATGAAAGCCCTTGGATCTGCCTATCGTGACTTTCCAGATTTGCCGCGATGCACAACCGCAGAGTTGATGCTTGAGCTACGGGGAAGCGCAGAGTGAAGATGGCTTGGATCGTCTTCTGTCGCACTATCAAACAAGGTGCATCAAATTTGGCCTCTCGCCAATGATTGATGATCAGTGATTGACGCAGAACTCAGTCGAAGCCAGCAGCGCCCAGGCGAACTGTTTCAGTGCGAATTCCTTTTTGACTCCGGCATGTTGGAGTTGGTTGGTTAATTCGGCAACCTCATCTTGAGACGGGAACCGAGAGAGAACGCTGACGTACAACTCTTCGGCAATTTTTTCGGGGGAATCGAGCGTTTGCAGTCGCGCGAGCAAGTTGCCGGGTTGCGAGTCGAGGAGTTTCAGCAAGTCGGCATCGTTCATCAAAAAGAGTGCGGCTCGAAGCGAAGGCGCGAAGTCACCTTCCGGTTCCATCGGTGGGTTTGCGAACGCTTTGAGAAACTTTTGTTTTATCGGATCGAAGCGGCTTTCTGGTGATTGCGGCTTTGCAGATTTTTCGGCGACTGTGTTCTCAGGTTTTGATTCTGTGGTTGTCGTGGCAGGTGTTGGTTGAGCAGGAACTGCGACATCAAATTGCCCTGTGGCTTGAAGGACGCTTCTAAAAAGTTGCTCAGATGAAAGTGGCTTCTCGAGAGCAACGATGTAGTTGTCCGGTCGTAGTTCCGCCTTGAGGCGGTCTTGTTGTTCTTGCGACGAATCGCCTGGAGGCGAAATGACGAACGACGAGCGTTGATAAGTCCTTGAGAGTGCCAGTTCGCGGAGCAGCCACTTCAGGTCGAACTTGTGCTCGATTAATTCGCGCGCGAGCAGGTCGAGCAATTCCGGATGCGACGGAGGATTTTCGCTGTGGTGCAAGTCGAGGGGATGCACGAGGCCGCGGCCCAGCAGTTGGAACCAAATTCGGTTGGCGATATTGCGGGCGAAGGGCGAGTTGTCTGCCGCTGTGATTTGATTCGCGAGATGTTCCAGTGGACTGAATTTGGGCCGACCTGGAGTTTTCGCTTTCGGATCAGGCGGCTCGGCAAATTCTTCTCCCTTCGCGAACGTCGGGATCGTGATCTCCGCGCGACCGGGGACGCGCGGGCCGACTTCTTTCTTGTCGGTGTTGAAGACCGATTGAAATTCGATCTTCTTTGTCAGCAGCTTTTCGGTGACAGCAGGAAACTTCGCGTCACTTCGCAGCGAGGCATTCAAGAAGACGACGTACATCCCTTGGAAGTCCGCCTGCTTGTAGTCCTTGATGAAAAGATGGTCGTGGCACTGAGCACATTGCAGGTCCATGCCTAACAACAAGCGACCGACATCGCGTGTGAGGATCGGATAATCGACGGGATTCTGTCCGTAGTTTTCCAATCGCTTGCTCAGAAAGAACGCTGCCGCGCGAGTCTGCTCGTTCTTGGGATCGGGTGAGATCATCTCGCGAGCCATCACGTCCCACGGCTTGTTCTGCTCGAAAGAGGTTCGCAAATACGCGAGCCATTCGGGATGTTCGCCGCGCCGTTCCATCAGCATGACGTGTATCTGCTCGGTCATGCGTCGCGGAAACTCGTCGCTCGCCAATAACCGATCGATCAACTTCTCACGCTTATCCGCAGCCGAGACATTCAAGAACTCGCGAGCTTCCGCAGTGCTTGGAATGCGACCGACAAGGTCGAGAAAGATTCGACGTAAAAACTCGGCGTCATCAGCGAGGCCGCCCGTCGGTTTTCCGCCGAGCTTCGCTTCGATCAGCGCGTCAACTCGCGAATGCAACGGTTCGCTAGCGATGGCTGACAGACGAGTCATCGCCAGCAAGAACGACACCGCAACTGTCCAACGGCTGAAACGAGGCATCATGGGCATGATGAGGCTCACCAAAAACTTGTGGAGCACGCGGCTCGCGTGCGAGTTGTCCAGCGGATTTGCAACTCACGCGAGTCGCGTGCGCCACAATCCAGCCACATTCGCTTACGGCAGCGCGATCGTTCGCAAATCTTGCGAACCGCCAGCCGATTGCACGACGACAACCGCATGGCCCTCATTCAATCGATCCAGTTGTACGACTCCTTCGAGTTCTTTGATCGTTTCGAACTTCTGACCGGCGGTGTTGCCATCTTTCACTGGCTCAGTGAGTCCGGCGTTCTTTGTGATGCCGTCCGTGCTGATCTTCATCACGCCACGAGCGCTGTTGGACATCAACAGAAAATCTTTGCCGTCTTTCTTGTAGACGATCATGTCGAGCGGCTTGTTGCGATTACCCAACTCGGCGACCGTTGTCCCGCGAGTCTTCTCACCCGCTTTCAGATTGTTGACCGGGAATTTGACAAGTGGCGTGCAGACGAAGCCGGCGAGCAAGCTCGCTTCACCATCGATGTTGATCGGTACGAAGGTTCGGATCGCCGCATAATCTTCCACGCGACCGTGAGCCGCGTGATAAATCTCAACGCTTGAGCCGGCGCTGGAATCGGAGAACGGGAACGGAATCTCGCGCACGTTCGACGACGATTTTTCGTTCGAAACACCCGACACAAAGACTTTCCCTTCTGCGTATGCCAGGTCCGTGATCGAATCGCTACGCAGATTCATCGATCGTCCGTTGCGAGTGATCTCTTTGTCTTCGGCGGCGTTCGGCAATTCAACTTTCAGGAAGGCCACTTTCTGCAAACCGACTTGGCTTAGCTTTCCGTCGCCACTCACTTTGACCAACGCGGCATTCCCCGCTTTTGTGACGGAAAGAAAAACGTTTCCCGTCAGCGGATTCACAGCGAGGTCATTGATCGTGACCTTGTCCGCGTTCACTCCAAGCAACTCGGCGACTTTGGCATTCAAGCCGGAAACGTTGATGTTCGTCGTGGCCGGGTTTCCTTTGGTGTCGCCAGTTCCGATGGCGAACACTGTTGCCGATTTCGTATCGCCGACAAACAGAATTCCGTCTGGACCAAACGCGAGTGGCCCCGCCGATTTGACTTCGGGAGTTCCCTCTTTCAGGCCCCATTCTGCTGCTGACACTCTGATGCCAGACAGGATGCTGCATACGATCGCCACAATCAGAACACGTTGAAACCGCATGTTTCGCTCCTTAAGCCAAGTTCTCGTCCGGAGCATCTCGCTGCGCGAGCCTGTCACCGAGCGATGACGAGCAGCCAGTATGCGTTTCACCTTGAAAAATGAAAACCGACTCACGAAACGTCGCTGAAAGCTTGACGCTACGATTTTGAGTGCCTCCCTGGTTATGCTCTGCGGCCTCAAACAAGTGCCCGAATTTGTGGGTTCCGGTCGATCACGACCTGCCGATAAGATCGGTGCTAGAGTTTTCGACGAACCTGAATCCGTTTCAAATTGGTCAATGACGAGATGACATCATGCAATTTCCAAAACGAGTTTGTTCCGGCCCGATGAAGCGGCGCGAGTTTTTGGCGGCAGGGATGATGGGTGTCGGCGGCATGGCCTTGCCAGATTTGTTTCGCTTGCAAGCTCAGGCTGAGCAAGCGGGCCACGAAGTTGACCAGCAAACGTCAGTGATCTTCGTGTGGATGCCGGGTGGGCCGCCGCACATGGATATGTACGACATGAAGCCCAAAGCCTCGTCGGACTATCGGGGTGAGTTCCATCCAATCCCGACCAACGTACCGGGACTTGATGTCTGCGAACTGATGCCGCGTCACGCCAAGATCGCCGACAAGTATTCGGTCGTCCGTTCGATCGCGCACAACTTCGCTGATCACGGTGGCGGCCACAAACGGATGATGACAGGCCGAGTTCCTGCGACGCCGGTTGATACCGTCAATGATGCACCGGCAACTGGGTCCATCGTCGCTAAGTGTCGCGAGCAAGTCAGCAATGGTTTGCCGAATTACGTTTCCATGAATCCGGGTGGTCGCATTAACGACGTTTTCGCTCAAGGCCCGGCCTATCTCGGTCAGGCGTATCTCCCCTTCAATGTTGAAGGTGATCCGACTCAGCCGAACTTCGTTGTTCCGAATATCGCGTTGAACTCCTCTGTCGCTCCGCGCGTTGATGATCGCATGAAATTGCTCAGTGGCCTCGATCGCATTCAGCGAAACATTGATGCGTCGCGGATGATGGAATCGATGGACCGCTATCAAACTCGCGCGGTCAGCATGTTGATGAGTGACGCGGCCAAGAAGGCCTTTGATTTGTCTCGTGAGCCGGATGAGTTGCGCGATCGCTACGGACGCCATTGCTGGGGACAACGAGCGTTGATGGCTCGGCGGTTGGTTGAGGCGGGAGTCAGCTTCGTCACGGTCATCATGGAGAACCCGTATCAGTCCGGTGTCCCGGCACTCAAACAAGGTGTCTACAACTGGGATTCGCACGCCGTCAATTGCCACATTTGGGACGACCTCAAAGTCCGTTTGCCGATCTACGATCAAGCGGTCACTGCGCTGATTGAAGATGTTTATCAGCGCGGACTCGATAAGCGGACGCTGATTGTGGTGACGGGCGAATTCGGTCGGACTCCACGATTGGAGAAGTCGATTGGCTCTCAAACCGGCGTCATGCAACCCGGTCGCGACCACTGGCCACAAGCGATGTCGCTGATCATGGCAGGTGGCGGAATGAGAACCGGTCAAATCGTTGGTTCGACGAACTCCAAAGGAGAACATCCCGCCGATCGTCCGCT
>CAIJTL010000946.1 GCA_903823545.1 uncultured Planctomycetaceae bacterium | reverse complement strand
GTCTCGAGTCAGGATCGAAGCGGACGTCGCGGTTCCGTGGCAAATGGATGGTGATCCGGCGGGATTCACACCGGTCGATTTGCAAGTGTTGTCGTCAGCGGTCGAGGTGTTTGCGCCACAGATGTGACGTGGAGTAACTAACCCGAAGCGTGAGCGAGGGCGAACGTATCACAAGACTTGGAGATGGTGTTTTTGGGAGCGATCGCCCTCGCTCACGCTTCGGGTTAGCGAGACGAACAGAATCAGGGAGGAAATATGCCAGAGAATCCGATCAAGATCGGAGGATTCACCTGCGGAGCGGGACATCCTTTGTTGTTCATTGCTGGGCCGTGTGTTATGGAGAGCGAGCAACTGGTGCTCGACGTCGCCAAGCAGCTCGCAGATTGGGCCGACGAAAACGATTGGCAATTGGTTTTCAAATCGAGTTTCGATAAAGCCAATCGGACGAGCTATCACAGCTTCCGTGGGCCGGGTTTGGAACGAGGACTCGATATTCTCGCGAAGGTCCGCGAGGTCACAGGTTTGCCCGTGACGACAGACATTCATGAACCACAGCAAGCTGCACCTGCTGCGAAAGTTTGTCAGATCCTTCAAGTACCAGCGTTCTTGGCTCGGCAGACTGATCTTGTCCACGCCATTGCGGATGCCTGTGCCGCGACTGGCGGAGTGGTCAACGTTAAGAAACCGCAGTTCATCGCTCCCGAAGATATCGGCCACGTGGTGAAAAAGTGCGAAGAAGCGGGTTGCCCTCGTGTGTTGTTGACGGAACGCGGGACGACATTTGGTTATGGACGACTCGTCAATGACTTCCGATGTGTACCGATCATGCAACGGATGGGAACTCCGGTTTGTTATGACGCAACTCATAGCGTGCAGATGCCGGGCGGTAGCACAACCGGTGGTCAACGTGAAATGGTTCCGACACTTTCACGAGCGGCTGTTGCCGCTGGTTGCGATGCTGTGTTCCTCGAAACTCACCCCGATCCCGACAAGGCTTTGAGCGACGGCCCCAACATGCTGCGACTTCCTGACGTACCAAGGCTTCTCAATCAACTGTCGCGTCTGCGGTCGTTGTATCTGGAAATGACAATGCCGGGCGAGTAAACGTCCGCTTGATTTCTGACAGGATTTTTCTCCGTGAAGGTTTCTTCCATGCAAGTTGCTCAAGTCGTTGTCGGTGAGCGAGCCTCGTTTCATCATTTCCTGGGACGATGGGTCATGACTGTGGTTGCCTGTTGTGCAATCATCAGTTGCGGGATCGTTGGTTGCAGCGAGCCAACACCGACAAAGAAGGTTGAAAAGAAAACTGATGCGAAGTCGATCGCTGCGGCGGATGCTCGATCACAACGGAATTTGCAAAACGCCATTGCCGCATTGCAACCGGACCAATTGGGGATCAGTTCCGATCCTGAACGAGCGATTGCCGTCCTCAACGAATGGGCCGATGCAGCCAAGAAAGAAGCCGAACAGAATGGGACACAATGGGCACCGCGCCGCTCACAGCAATTGCTGAAGTCATTGCCGAAAGACTGGGTCGAGCAAGCCCTGCTCGACAAGTTCATTCAACGGGACGGGATGTATTTGCGAGACTGCTTTTGGGCCAACAAGATCGCCAAGTTGGCCATTGGGAACGCCGAAAGCGAAGTCGATCGCATCGTGAATTTGTTCTACTACGTTGTGCGAAATGTGGAACTGATTCCCTCCGGACGTCGCAAAGTGGCGATTGGACCTTTCGACGTCATGGTTTTGGGACGCGGATCAGTTGAAGATCGCATTTGGATTTTCTGCGAACTTTTGAAACAGCGCCAGATCGACACCGTCTTGCTGACCCCTCAAGGGGCCAAGGCCAACGAAGAGAGTTGGATGTTGGTTGGCGTGCTGCTTGACGACGAGGTCTACCTCTTTGATCCGAGCCTCGGAATGCCGATCCCTGCCGACTTGGCTCAACCTCGCTCCGCGATGCCTCGGCAACCGCTGACGCTGAAGCAAGCGAAGTCGGCTGGCGGGCTGTTGACGTCGATCGCTCGTGACAGTGCGGGGCGATTCAACATCACCGCCAGTGAATTGGCCTCACCACAAGTCAAACTGATCTGCAACACTGCCGTGTTGTCGACTCGCATGAGACTGTTGCAAGAGCAATTGTCTGGCGACCAGACCGCCGTTGTCTCTGATCCCTTGGAAGACAGCGAAGATCAACCAGGGCTTTGGTCGCGAGTCACGCAACATCCGGGCGCAACGTGGAATGCCGATGATCTGATTGTCTGGAGTTATCCAGAGAATCGGAGAGAGGCCGCAGCGCATATGGAGCCGGATCAGATTAAGGAATTGACGCGTCTGACTTACACAATGGGCGCACCGATTCGATTGGTCTCCGTCAAAGAAGGCCAGGACATGAAGCAAGCTCCTGAATTCATTTACGGGAAGCCCGAACGCGCGCTGATGAAGTTCCGTATGAATCACGTCGTGGGAAACTGGGCCGAAGTCGTTCAAGGATATTTGGCCGCACAACTCTATGAGGTTGATCCACCGGTGACGAAAGATGTCTATAGCCAGTTCTTGATGATGCTGAAACAAGCGGGACAAGATTCGGGGGACGCCAAGCGGCTGTTGCGCGAACGCATTCCCAAAGAGATTCGCGAGCTGCATGTGCGAGCGGGGAACGATGCCTGCTATTGGATGGCACTCTGCCAAGCGGAGCAGAATCGAACCAAGGCCACGATCGAGCAGTGCCTCGCGTATTTGGATCGCTACTCAGAAGGTTCGTGGGCTCACGCCGCAAAGACATTGCTGGCCGTCAGCCTCGCCAAACAGAAACGTTGGAAAGACGCCGCACAAACAATCGGCCAAACGGAAGAAGAGTCACTCGATTACGGCGGCCACCAAATCCTCAAAGCTCGCTGGCGTCGAATGCTCGCGGAGACTCAAGAGTAGCTCTTGAGTCTTCTGGAACCATCGTCTGGAAACGAATGGCATTCGAACCTTTCTTTGGTTCGTTCCGCGAGAGTTCCAATGTCCTCAAGCAAACGCTGCCGCTGAAGATACTCAACGGTGTTTTTGCGACTTCACTTACCAGGATTAGTCGCTTCCACACTGGTCTTGGCGTTCCTTTTCGCGGCAACGTTAATCCGAATCACAGAAGTTGAATGGGCTCTTCGAAGCATTCGGCTCGTCACGCGGAGC
>CAIJTL010000945.1 GCA_903823545.1 uncultured Planctomycetaceae bacterium | reverse complement strand
GTGAAGCCCATTGTGTTTGGATCCACGCGACAAATCTCCCTCCGAGCGAGATTCGACTTACTGGCAACAGGTTTGAACGTCGATCGAACGTTGGTACCAACATCGCGGTTTGGCTGAACGATGATGCCACATTGGAAGGACTTTCCATTTGCAACAATCTAATAATTAAAGGGCACTGCGCATTGAGCCTGTTCCTACATGGCAAAGTGCTACCGAAACGCATCGAGATCAAAAATAACACGTTCTTCCAATCGCCGACCTGGTTAGCTTTTGACACGGTTCAAGCGAAAGAGCCAATCGCGCGAATCGTCAATAACTTGATCATCGGAAGTGATCACATCGATTCGCCAAACATCGACGAAGCACCACGTCATTGGGAGTTCCGCTCGAATTGGTGGGAACTCGGCCCGACGACAGAGCACGATCCTGGACGAAGTGGGATGGTTGCTGAATCCAAGATGGCGGACAGCTTGAAGTTTCTCTCTCGTGACCCTGCACACCCAGAGTTTATGCGGCCTGCTCCTAGTGCCACTTGGCTCGAATCTGGCACAGGCGGTGCTGAGGGAAAATATGTCGGAGCCTTTGAGCCCAATTCCAATACAACGCCATGAGAATTGCATACGAACTCGAAGTGATAGCGAAGGGGTCCGCAGACTCGTCGTTCAACAGTTAAGCATTGGAGCAACACAGCATGAGTGATCCCTATTTGTCCACAACGTCTTTTCTCAAAAGAAGCATGAACCTTCCTGCGACCGGTTCATTGACCAATCCCTACCTCACGCGAAGTCTAAACCTAAATCCTCAACAATTGGCGACTCCGTATCTCTCTGCGTTTAGGTCATTAGAGGTTGCTTTTGGTACGCCTCAAGCGGGTATTGCGGTGAAACAGCCACAAGTAGGAATCGACAGTTCTGGCAGTGCTCCAACTTCTGCGTCCGGTAAAGGGAAACGACCGCTGCGGATGGTGCATGTCGGACCTTGTTTCGCCCGCGGCGGCGCAGAACAACACGTAATCGCACTGGCGAGATTCCTAAATCCTCGACGGGCCAATATCGAGCGATGCTTGGTTGTTGACTCGGCAGCCGTAGACCCGGAAGTGGCCGCAGACATGCCTGCTCCCGTGGACTATGTCCCGTTGAATCAACTTCAAGATGCCGTGCAAGAACACGATGTCATGCTGCACTGGGGACTTGCTTTGGACGAATTCTTTCCACATCAACGTCCAAAGCTGAGTGTCTACTTAGCTCACGGTGATGGATGGTGGACGTCGAGCGTTTTGGACGGGTCGAGGAAAGTGACCGACCATGTTGTGGCGGTGAGCCATCGAGTTCGCGATGTACTCGATCCCTCTTATGACACGACGGTGATCCTGAACGGGATTGATTCAGCAAGACTGGCCCACACTCGTTCGCGAGCTGAAAAACGACGCGAGCTTGGATTTTCCGATGGTGATTTTGTTCTGGGTTACGTTGGCCGACTCTCACATGAAAAGCGTCCTGAAATCTTGATCCAATCGTTAGAAAAGCTGCCACGCAATGTGAAGGCCCTCATCGTCGGATGGGGGCCGATGCGAGCGAGCCTAATGGAAATGGCAAACGATTACGCGCCAGGACGAGTCATCTTCGCAACGGGAAGTAGCTATCTCGGTGACTTCTACCGCGCGATGGACGCATTCTGCTTGCTCTCCTCACAGGAAGGCTTCGCTCTCGTTGCACTCGAAGCCATGATGTGTGGAGTTCCGTTAATTGCCACGCCGGTGGGAGCAGTCCCCGAAGTGATTCAGCATCGAGTCAACGGCTTGGTGGTTTCGCTTGATTGCAGTGACTTCACACAAGCGGTCGGTGAACTGCAATCACATCCCGAATGGGCCAAAGCATTAGGACGTGAGGGACAAGCCTATGCCGACCAACACGGTCACGCCTTGCGAATGGCTCAGCAATACGAAGACTTGTTGGAATCGTTGTGGCAACGCAGCACAGATGAAACGATGTCGTCATCAATGTCTTGATGTTTCATTGATGTCGCTCAACACAAGTACGCCGTTCCGGAAAAACCAAATCATGCCAATTGGTTGTTACTCGCTTGTTCCATACGTTGCTCACCATGTCGCGATACATCGTCCGGAGCGAGTGCTGGATTTGGGGATCGGACTAGGGAGTTACGGCTCGGTCGTGAGGCAGTGGGGCGATTTGGGTGAGCGTCCTTGGCGTACGTATCTGATCGGCGTTGAAGCATGGGCTGGCTATCGAAATCCAATGTGGGATCTCTACAACGCTGTTGCGGCCTGTTCGATTCAGGAGTTCCTTTCGGAGCAATCTGGGCAGTTTGATCTCGTGCTACTGACTGATGTTATTGAGCACTTCGAGCGACATGAGGGGCAGGCAATCGTTGAGCAATTGAAACAAGAGATCGTCGCGCCTGGCGGAAGTTTGTTCGTTGGAACCCCCGGCATCTTCTGCGAGCAAGGGGCCGTTGGCGGAAATGAATGGGAACGCCACCGTTCGCTGTGGCTGGCAAGTGACTTCGCTGGTCAAGGATTTCGAGTGATCTTAGACGGCAATCCGGATGCCTTCGGCAACCAAATGGTTTTGGCCGAATGGAAGAACGTGCGACCGTAGAAGATCTTTGGATCACACGCCGGACGACCTTTGTCTGTTTGGAACCCAGTCCGCAATCGAAATTATCCGTATTTACTAACTTATTAGTATTGCGGAATCGGGTCGCGCCGCTAGATTACTAAATCAGTAGTAGATTGAGCGGGCAAATCAATTCAGTTTCTACCGCCAGTGCGGCTCGCCTGAATTCGGAAAGGGTTCATCATGGCTCGTTCGGCGTCGAAGCATCCGACGGAATTGGAACTAGAGATCTTGAAGGTTGTGTGGCAGACCGAGCCCACGACGGTGCGGCAAGTGCGAGACACGCTCGCCAATGTCCGTGACCTGGCCTACACGACGGTCATGACCGTGATGTCGATTATGGCCGACAAGGGCTACCTGACGCGGAAAAAGGATGGCCGTAGCTACGTCTACGAGGCGGTGTATCGCGAGCAGAAAGCGAGCCGCAACATGCTGCAAGACATCGTTGACCGCGTCTTCGGTGGCTCGACGACAGCGGTCATGCAGCATCTGCTAGAGACCTCTGAGATCGACGATGAAGAGCTCAAGCAAATTCGATCGTTGATCAACCGCAAGACACGCGAACGGAAATGAGCGTCGCCGCAGCCCGTAGATTGGGACTCCATCCCAACCCTTCCAAGTACTTTCGGGGTGGATTCACAGCCCACGAAACTCCAGGGGGATCGTTATGCCTGCTTGGCTTCATCAAGATTGGTGCTTGTCGTTCGTGCTCGCGTTGGGGCATTTTCTCTGGCAGGGAACGTTGATCGCTCTCGTACTCGCAATCGCTCTGCGTGCGGTCAAGTCTGTTGCTGCGCGATATTGGCTGTCGCTGACTGCGTTGTTACTGATGGCGGCGTGTCCGGTGATGACACTGTTTTGGTTGATGCACCCGGTGAGTCCCGTTGCGGTCCTCGACACTCCACCGCCGATCGCTGGTGAAGAATTCTCGCCGAGCCTGCCGACGATTCCGCTGAATTCATTTGAGGATGCCGGCAAGGTAGAGCACGTTTCTAAACTGCCCGTGATTCCGTCAGTCGCTCCAATCGAGCTCAACACAACGAGCGCGACGCCACCACAAGCACTGACTGATGATCGACGCTGGTGGCAGCGATTCGCTCCGCAATTAACGACCGCCTACTTCGGCGGGGTCGTGTTGATGTTTTTGCGGTTGGCGATCGGCCTGTGGGGCGGACGGCGACTACGTCGGCGTGCAGTGCCGGTGACGGACGACTCGCTGTTGAGTGCGATGCAGAGGCAAGCCGCGGCGCTCGGATTGAAGCTGCTGCCGGTGCTGGCGTACTGCGAACGAGTCACCGTGCCGACCGTGGTCGGAGTGCTCAAGCCGATGATCTTGTTGCCGGTCACGCTAGCCACCGGGTTGTCGCCGGAACAAATCGAATCGGTGCTGGCTCACGAGTTGGCTCATCTGCGGCGGTACGATCATCTGGTCAATCTGCTGCAACGAGTCATCGAGTCGCTGCTGTTTTTCCATCCGGCGCTGTGGTGGGTCTCGCACCGCATTCGGGACGAGCGTGAGCATTGCTGCGACGATCTGGTGGTTGCCTGCGGAGCGATGCCGCTGGACTACGCGAAGTCGCTGCTGGTCGTCGCGGAACTCAGCCGCGCGTCCCAACTGCGTCGCTCGGTCGCGGCGGTGAGTTTGCTGGCAACCGGCAATCAGAAACCGTCGAATCTCCGTCAGCGGATCGCGCGGCTGTTGGGCGAATCGGCCACACCGTCGCTGCGAGTCAGCCCGCGAGCCTTATTGCTCGCGATCGCGATCCCGCTGGTCGCATTGATCGTCGCAATCCAGTCAGGTGTGTCGAATCCCGCGCCTCCCGACGACGAGCAGATACGACGGGAACGGGCGGCGT
>CAIJTL010000944.1 GCA_903823545.1 uncultured Planctomycetaceae bacterium | reverse complement strand
TGGCGCGGGATACCACTTCTTGCACGCCGAGCAATACAAGGCGGGACGCAATGTCGGCCGCCCCGACTTGGGATGAATGGCCGGGAACGAAGCCGCCACGTCATGAACCACCGGAAGCATCGTCACCGTGTCGACATAAACCATTCGATCCACTGAGGGTCGAGTTTTAGAATTCGCCTCACCGCATCCCGTGAAGACGATGGCAACGAATAAGATCCACCGCTGTTTGTTTTTCCAAACAACCAAGTTTTTCACGATTCAATCCTTTATCAATATCACTCGCAACTCCGACTCATCGAACGCTTAAGCGACGGATGATCTCGCAACTCAAGAATCAAAGAGAACCGCGACGCATCTTCCCTACTTCCGATCGTAGAGTTCGTCTTGCAGAAGTGGATCGCCAAGATTGCCGTCACTGACAAAACCAAGTTGATGTTTCTGCATGAGATTGGCTTGAGTCGCCGAGAGAAAATTCGAGCCCGGAATATCGACTCGAAAATTGACCCGCCGGGTTTCGACGTGTCCGTCCAAAAACGCGACGTTGGCAGAGTCGCCGTGGCGGAAGTGAACGTCCGGGAAATTCCGGCTGGGTGCATCCAATATCCAGTTCTCCTCAAAGCTGAAGAGCGGCGGAGAGAACTGCGTCATACGAACCTGAGCGCTATCTGCGAAAGCGATCGTTTGCGTGAGTTGTTTCACGTCAGCCAAACGTCGTGTCGCTGGTTCTGTTGACGGCGCGGCAGCGAAAGTCGGCGGTGGCCAGCTAATGCCTGACGACCGCGACAAGTAGTATCCGTTGAACCCGTAACCGGTCGCAGGGCGTCCGAACTTCACGGTATCCATTTGGCTGGACCCGAAGTCCGGACATTGAAACGACTCGTAATTCGCCTCCATAAACTTTGCGAGCGGCCCTTTTGTGAAGTCCAATTGCTGAGCCTGAACTGGTTGATCGTAGTCCACGGTTCCAAACCAGAACTGAGCCTTTCCCTGTGGCCCCGAGAACGTCGACAGATAAGTGAGTCGAGTCGCGTTCTCGATGACGTAGGGAATCATCATTTCTTTGTAAGTCTCGGCGTAGTTGTGCAGCGCGAGCACCAACTGCTTGAGCGAGTTGCGGCATTGCGACCGCCGCGCCGCTGCACGAGCCTGTTGCACCGCTGGCAGAAGTAATCCGATCAAGATGGCGATGATCGCAATAACGACGAGCAACTCAATCAGCGTGAAACCAGAACGACGTGAGCGACCCAAAACGCTGCGCATGACAAATCTCCGTTGTCGAAACACAACTCACGAAGCCACGTCAGCGAACCGCAGCGATCTTGCGCACGGCATGCAACAATTGAGCGACACCCTCAAACAAAAGGGAATCACTTCAGCACGCTCAGCCAGCGCAAACCAGATTGCTACGACTCGTTCGACGCGAGTCCGTCAGCCAAAATTGACGACATCTGGGCAGGTCTTCTGGCTACCGGATCGATCTACTAACCGCGCCTTCCCAAGCCTTTCAGCTCAGTGGCACTGGCGGCGTTCGTCCCCGGATACAGCGGCGGGACCGCGACGGATTCGCACCGTCTTCCCTATTCTCCTGCAAGCAACGCGCTCGCAGGCACCCATGTCGGGGGCGGATGGTATCGCTCAGTTTTCAAATTGCAACGCACTGAAATCGGCGTCATCGAGCGATGAAATTGCCTCCGTTTTTGCGCGTGGAAGCAAGAATTCTAGTCGCTTCTCAGCACAGCCTAAGCGGCACTTTGCGTCAGCGATCGTGGAGCAAACCACGGGTAGATCGCCGGAACAACGAGTGATGTCAGCAATGTCGACGTCACCAAACCGCCGATGACAACGCTGGCCAGAGGGCGTTGCATCTCGGCACCATCACCGTTTGACAGAGCCATCGGCATGAAGCCAAGTCCAGCGACCATCGCGGTCATCAACACCGGCCTCAATCGCGCCAATGCGGTTTCATGCGTCGCTTGTTGAAGCGGCTTACCAGCCTCGCGCAGATGTTCCGCAGCACTGACCCAGACCAGTCCATTCAGCACGGCGACACCGAACAGCGCGATGAAGCCAACCCCCGCAGAAATGCTGAATGGCATTCCTCGCAACGCGAGGGCGAAGATGCCGCCCGAAGCAGCCATCGGTACAGCCAAGAAGATCAACAATGCAAGCTGAGCCGAATGAAACGTGGTGTGCAAAAGTAGGAAGATCAGCAGCAAGACAACCGGCGTGATCAACATCAATCGCAAACTGGCAGATTGCAGATTCTCAAAGTCCCCGCCCCATCGAACCTCGTATCCGGGGGCGATCTCGACTTGTTCCTTAATCGCTTTCTGTGCCTCCGCAACGAACGTTGCGACGTCACGTCCGCGAACATTGGCGGAGATGAATGTTCGTCGTCGGATTGACTCGTGATCGACAGAAGGCGGTGTTTCTTCTTGAACAATATCCGCCAATTCGCGAAGCGGGACCGGCTTTCCTCCAGCATCAGCCACTGGCAGTTGCTCCAACAACGCCACGTCTTTTCGCCAAGCTTCGGGAATGCGAACCATGATTGGAAAACGAGCACGGCCCTCGAAGATCAATCCAACTTCACGCCCACCCAACGATGAGACAACATCCATGACTTTCGCTGCGTCGATGCCGTATCGAGCTAGCGCCTCGCGTCGCGGTTCGATTCGCAACGTCGAGAGATTCGCTTGATAGTCGGCTTTGACGTCAACGGCCCCCGGGATGCCTCGCAAGACATGTTCAATCTCCTTCGCTTTACTTCCGAGAACCGCCATGTCATCCCCATAGAGGAGCACGGCGACATCTGCCTTAACACCAGCCACAAGTTCATCCACTCGCATCTCGATCGGCTGAGTGAATCCGAACAGAACTCCCGGCAACTCGTTACTAAGCACCTGCGACATCTCTTCGATCAGCTTGTTTCGCGGCTTCGGCTTCGGCCAATCATGATGTGGCTTGAGCAGTACCCACACGTCAGTTTGATGCACTCCCATCACATCGTTGGCAATTTCGGGTCGACCCGTTTTGCAAAACACGGTCTTCACTTCTTGGAACTTCAATAACAACTTTTCAATCCGCGTCGACATCTCGATCGAGTCTTCTAGCGAAGCGGTCGGCAGGCGAACGGCCTCAATCAAAATATCCCCTTCCTCCAACTTCGGCATGAACTCAGCGCCCAAGTTTCGAGCAACGGGAAGGCTGACGAGGAAGATGCTGACTGCGATCGCCGATGTCATAAGCGGATGCCGAATCGCTCGTGAAACAACCGGCTCATAGATTCGCTTGATGAGTCGAACAAGCCAAACGTCT
>CAIJTL010000943.1 GCA_903823545.1 uncultured Planctomycetaceae bacterium | reverse complement strand
TTTCGCCACGCCTTTTCATCGGATTGACGAGGGGGCTTGAAGTCCAATCCCATGTCGACCATTTGCACGCCGCATTGAGGACATTTATGAGCGGCACTTCGATACTCGTTCTCAAGATCGGCGAGCCGCACACCAAGTTCCAACTCACGTTGTTCCAAAATCCGCTTATGCGACCATAGGAGAGCTAGCGAATCGTATGCGAAACCTCGCCCGCGAACCGACAACCAATCGGAGATTGTCTGTTGTTTGAATGCCTTGCGGCAGGCAAAACAGGCGAAATGCGGCTTATACGGACCAGATATGGCGTATCGACACATGGCTCTGCACTGCGCGAAGTTCAAAATTAAGTCGACTAGCTACGTCCTAAGTCTACTGCACCGTGAAGTTCAGCGTCGTCACTGCAGTCTTCTTGCCAAGTTGATCTTCAACCGTCAGCCGCAATACGTGAGGGCCGGAGCTGATTCCCTGTGGGATCGCGAATTCATAGCTGTGGAAGTAATCGCGACGGTGGTTACGACAGCGGTCTTCTGAGGGAGCGAACGGAATGCTCTCGATCATGCGGCCTTGGATGCCACCTTCAAACACTTCAACGGATGACTTCATCAGCGTTCGGAATTGGCCGTCGGAGGTCGGTTCGCTCTTGAAGCTCGAAACTTCGGCGTAGAGCAACACTGGTTGGCCGGGAGTGAACTCGTCTCTTTTGAACCGCTGATAATTACCGAAGCTGGTGATCTTGTGACAGAAAGCGACATTGTGCAGTTCGAGTCGAGCTTTCTCTTGCAGCCGACTGGCGGCTGATCGGAGTTGAGCGATTGTCTGAGTCGCTCGTTCGTCGCTATCAGGCATCCCTTGCATGTCGAAGTAGTTGGCGATGCCCCACAGCATTTGCTGCCAAAATTCTTGATCGGCGGCATCGACGTTGGGAACCGGTTGCAAAGCTCGATCCATCTGACCGGCGATCAAATGCAGCAGTCGCAATTGCACGTGCTTGCGCAGGTAGGCTTGCCGTTCGATTTCGTTCTCACCGGGAACCATCGCTGCCGCTTCTGCGGACGTTTGGATGATCAGCCGATCTAGATCTGGCGAGGAAGTAAACGGAGCGATCGTCGACGGTGCTCCATTCGGCAACGGAAACAAGTCCGCGTTGCTCGCAGGTGAATCCGTCAGCAAGGCACTTGTTGTCGGCGATTGTTGCGGTGGAAAGTTAAAGCCAGGAATCGTGGCAGGAGCTAACGGGGATTGAGCGTTCTCCACCACAGGAATGCTATTGGCCGATTGAACGTTTCCGATCGGCTGGACGTTGTTCTGAATCGCATTCGCTCCAACCGGTGTCGAGTCAGTCCATCCCTGAGCGTTCGAGGCCATGTTGTCATTCGATTGAGTGAAACGATTCGCTCCCGGTGCGCGAGGCCAGAGTTCTGGTGAGCTTCCGTTGTTATTTTGCGAGCCGTTGTTTTGCCAATTGCTCGATGCGCTGTTTTGGTTGTTGGCCTGCGGAGCGAAAGCTCCCGGGCTGCTCGAATGACCGGGCCATTGCTGTGGCAAGGCAGCATTGTTGTTCGGAGTGACTTGGTCGCTCGTCGGTGCAAACGAGCGTGATTCGTTACGACGAGATTCCATCGGCATGGATTCGCCACGCTTGGTCAATCCACGAAATTGACTCCACGGATTGGTCGGATCTTGCAGGCCGCTTGCTGATCGCTCTGAGGCACCCGCTTGAACGACGCCGCTATTCGCATTGTCGAACGGCTGGTTGTCCGTTTGGTAATCGGCTGAGATCACGTCGTAGTTTCCATTGCTGCCGACATCTGGTTCAGATTGGTTGCCGAACGGAGATGGGGACGACGCTACGGAGTTGAACGCATTCGAGAACTCGCGACTTTGGTCGCGTGAGGAATCAACTGGTGTGAGTTCGCGAGCATCTGGCGGAGCCTGAAATTGGCCCGGTCCAGCAGCATCTATCGAATTCTGGATGTAATCAGACCGTCGTTTCGGGGCCGGAGCCTCGATCGGTATGCGACTCG
>CAIJTL010000942.1 GCA_903823545.1 uncultured Planctomycetaceae bacterium | reverse complement strand
GAAGAAGAGCGAACGCAGGCCACTGGTTGGCTCGACGAACAGCTCAACGAATTCCCCGCCCATTACCTCACCGGAACAGACAGTGATCGCATTGCTGCAGACCTTGAAATTATTCGCCGATTGCAAGCGGGAGAGATCGTCGTTGAGGGGAATTATCAACCCGATGAAACGGTCGAATATCGCATCATCTTAGATGGCCAGAACTCCGAAGGTTGCTTCCATCGAATTGCTGGAACGCTGACGTCACAGCGTCTGGTGATTCTTTCCGCACAAATCTGCACAACATCCGACGGAATCGTGGTCGATGTGTTCCGAGTTCGTGATGACGATTACGCAGGCGCCGTTCCGCCTGATCGCATGGAGCAAGTTGGTAAGGCGATTCGGCAGGTGTTGAGGAAGGAAGTCAAAGTCGAGGAGATGTTTCAACGCTCTCGACGGTTTAGTTGGAAGAACGCGAAAGCTCCGGTTTCTGATCTTGCCAATCGAGTCACGATCGACAGCGACTCATCGGATCGTTGTAACATCATTTGCGTCTTCGCGCATGACCGTCCCGGCCTGCTCTACACAATCAGCCGCGCGATCTATCGCTTGGAGCTTTCAATCGACCTGGCCAAGATCGCGACGCATTTTGATCAAGTGCTCGACGTCTTTTATGTGACTGACCGGGCGGGTCAGAAGATCTCCGATCAGGCACGCTTGGCATCGTTGCAAATGGAACTCAACAGCACGCTTGCTGAATTCGACACGACTGGCCACCACAAGTTTTTAGGTTAGTCGAGGGCGGCCGTAGAGCGACATCGTGTTGTCGTGTTAGACTCAAATACCTTGAATTGGGAGTGAGTCGAACATGCATGAACAGCGGCTTCAAATTGGAAATGTCTCACGACGAAGAGTCCTGCAAGCTGGGACGCTACCGCTTCTTGGATTGTCTCTTTCCAATTTGTTGGCCGCAAAAGAAAGCAATGGGCCAAAACTTCGTCGGCAGAAGTCGTGCATCTTCATCTTTCAATATGGTGGTTTGAGTCAACTTGATTCGTGGGACCCGAAACCGAACGGACCGTCTGAAACTCGTGGGCCATATCAACCGATTGCGACTGCCGTTCCAGGCTTTCGAGTTGGTGAGTTGATGCCGAAACTCGCAGAGCTGGCGAATCGTTATGCGGTGATTCGATCGATGAGCCATAGTGTGCCGATTCACGATGTTGCGAATCGGATGCTTTTGGCCGGTCAGTCACTCCCCGCAATGGACGCTCCGTCGTTCGGTTCGATCGTCACTAAATTGAAGCCGTCGACCGCGAGTCTTCCGTCGCATGTTTGGCTTCAGAAATTTGGCGGCGGTGCGATGCCGCCCGAAGCAACCTACACGACCGGTGGGTGGCTAGGGATGGCTCATGCTCCGCTCGTGATTGGGATGAACCACGATGACAATCCAGGAACCGCTGGGTTTCGAGTCAAAGCGTTTGATGCGGTTGATGGGATCACATCCGATCGACTGGCCTCAAGGCGGCAATTGCTCGATCAAGTTGAACCGGCTGTGTTTTCAAATCCACAAGGCGATTCCCTCTCCCGGTTCCGTGAGCGTGCGTTTGATTTGCTGACGGGATCGGCTTCAAGACAGGCGTTTGAAGTTGAACGCGAGCCAGACTCTGTGCGAGAGCGATATGGTCGAAATCCATTCGGACAGAATCTGCTTCTCGCGCGCCGATTGATCGAAGCGGGAGTTCGACTGGTCAACGTTGTGGCTTGGTGCGGGCTCGCTCCAGGTGACAAGTTTCTCAGCTTGGAAACCTGGGACATGCACGGTAACGGCGGAGTCGACATCTTCGGTAATGGCTGGAATGGGCTCGGTTGGGCGCTGCCGGTTTGCGATACCGCAGTGTCAGCCTTGTTATTGGATCTTGAGCAACGCGGGTTGCTGGACGAGACGCTCGTGGTGCTCGTTGGCGAGTTCGGCCGCACTCCGCGGATCAGCAAAGGGGCGTCGGCGATCGGTCGTGATCATTGGCCGAACTGCTACTCAGCGATGCTCGCCGGAGCGGGAATTCGTGGTGGAACGATTTTTGGTTCTTCCGACACGCAGGCGGCCTACGTCAAGGATCGCCTTGTTCGTCCGGAAGACTTTGCAGCAACACTATTTCATGCACTCGATATCCCGCCCGAAACGGGAATTAGTCCTGATGGATTCACCGTTCGCGCTAGCACTGGGCGAGTCATTGCCGAATTGTTCTAAAGCCCAATCGAATGCGCGGTGGGTTATGGTGATGTTGACCCGTTAATGCGTCAGACCAGCGGTGGCGGAATCGCACCCGATGGCGGCGTTCCATTTCCTGCTTTGATGTAATCGCCTCGTTGCCGAGCGTATTCCTCTGGGGTGAGTGAATCTTCTAATCGAGGTGCCTGCTGCGTCTCTTCGGCGAAATACCGTTTGAGGAACGGGACACACCAGCCGCAACCCGATCCTGCGCCGCCGCATTCGGAAAGCTGGCTTGCTCGACGCGGTTGATGAATCCGCATGAAGTTGAAGATCTTCCGTTTCGAGATATGGAAGCAGTAACAAATCGTGTCATCCAACTCCACGCGATGGTCCCTTCATCATCGAGCCGCATTCGCCAAGCTCTCCCGAAGTTCAATTTGCCGTCCACAAAGCGACAGTTGCGGCGGCAGATGCTATCAGAAAGGCAACCAGTTTCAGCACGTTTTCGGTGATATCACCGTTTGCAGGAGTAATGTGTTGAACTTCAACTGTGTTCGCTGATGCACCGTTGGTAGTCGGAATATCAGAAAAGCAATCGCGATGACACCAACGATCATCAATTCCAATGGATGCAGCAGGGACATGCCGGACTCTCACTCGAGTCAATCGTCTACTTCAGTGATCTTTGAACTCTAATTGATTCCGTGTGCGATTCGTGCGAACTAAGAAATGTGAATCCTGATCGCTTCGGCAAACTTCAGCATGGACGAAACTCTGATAAAACCTCACATTGTATTCACTGAAAATCCACAATTGGCTCGGAACTTCATTTCTTGTCCTACTCCTTCTCTCTCGCGAGGCCCCGATCATGGGGGATCTCTACCTCGGACTTTTTGTCCTGATTGTGCTTGACGCGTCACTCTTCTTTTTAGGGCGTGCCGTGGGCCGACGTGTTTCGACACTCCAAAGAAATGGCGTCGCCTTGCTTTCGATTGTCGCGATCATCGCTTACGCAGCATGTTTGTGGGACCACATTGCGCTCGCCAGTGTTCTGCCGTTTTCTAATTTGGTTGTCGTTGGAAATTGGTATTTGCTGGCGGCTGGATTTCTGGGTGGCGTCGTCGCCTCGCAAAGGGATCTCGCGGTTGGACGTCGTTGGTTATCCGCTGGTGCGCTGCAATGTGCGGCGTTTGTGACGGCGGTTTCACCTCTGCTTGGAACGGCTCCAAGTTGTGAAAACCAATGGGACAAAACCGGGATTTGTTTTCAAACCACGCCTCAAACTTGTTCTGCCGCTTCGGCGGCAACGTTGCTGAAGATGCACGGCATTGAAGCGACTGAGCAAGAAATGGCGGAGCTATGCCTCACTCGTCACGGAACGAATTGGATGGGGCTGTATCGCGGTCTGAAAAAGAAAACGGCGGGGACGAAGTGGGACGTTGAAGTCTCGGCCTGTTCGGCGAACGAGCTACACGCACTTCATCAGCCATCCATCTTGAGCGTCGGCCTGCCACCAACCGACGACTTCGATCACCGCGTGCAAGCGGAATTTGGGTGGACACCCGGCGTTCGCCACTCCATCGTTTTGTTGGGTTTTACGAACGACGACCTTGTTGAAATTGCCGAGCCAACATTGGGTGTGGGGCGTGAACGCTGGTCGGTGTCGAGTCTCCACGACTTTTACCTCGGGCAATGCGTCCGATTGGTACCTCGCAGTCGGCGGTGAGCACGTGGGACGCTGTTTGATGGAATGTCGGCGATGGGCATTTCGCAGGGATTGCTTACGTCGTTCCACTAGTCCGACGCGCCTGTTTTGATGTTGCGCGTTTCCTCTCCGACGTAGCTGAATTCGCAAGAATTCAGCTATTTCGGTTTTGACGACGAATCTGAATTCTTGCGAATTCAGATTCGAGATCCTCAATGAGCAACTTCAAACCGTGCCAGCGAGAGAAGCTCATCTCAGTTCCTCGCTGGCGCGTCGGGCTAGAGTGAGAAACGTTGCAGATATAACTCTTCGTTCGTCACGCTTCGGCGCGTAACTTCTCCCACTGTTTTTGTCCGACTTCCATGATCCGATCGTCGCTCCACTTTTCGAGTGGCGAATATCGAGGGTGACGCGAATCTTTGTAGGGATCGTTGTGCTTTGCGTTGTAGCAGCAAATGAATGCCCAGCGTGGCTTATCGCTTTTGTTCTGATCGGATCGGTGTAGCAGGTTGCAGTCAAAGAAGATCCCTGATCCAGGTTCAAGCTCGCAGTGGACCAGCTCAAACCGGTCACATGCAGCATTAACACGTTCCGGATCAGCTCCGGTTTGGTCACCGACTTTCAAATGTTCGATGCGTCCAAGGTGATGTGAGCCTCGAAGAACCTGCAAGCAGCCGTTTTCCTTACTGGCGTGATCAAGGGCGATCATGCAACTCGCCAGATGAGGGAACAGGCAACCGTTGTGGTACCAGTAGCCATAATCTTGATGCCAGGCCCACGCTCCACCAACTCGCGGTTCTTTGAGGATCATCTTGTGGTGATAGTGATAGACTTCGTCGAGCAGAACGGTTTCCATGGCCTGAACGATTCGCTCGCTGCGGACGATGGCCCCATAGATGGAATCATTTGATAGCTCATTACTGACAACGAGGTCGATTGCACCACCCTCACCGTCGGCTCGGCTTGCTTTCTTCTTTTGAAGGTCGTGATCCGCACGAGCAATCTGGCTTAGCAACGCCACTTCTTCTGCGTCGAGAAGATTCGGTACGACGAAGAATCCGTCTTCTTCGTACTGGTCAACTTGCGCGGCTTGGATTCTGAAGTAACTCATTTTGCCTCCCTTCGACTGTTTACTTTGGTCACTTTCGGTGGCTCGACTGTATTCTCCCATCGCGGAAGAATGTAGCAGTCACGAACGAGGTGAGCTTCGAAAGCACGAGTTGACCGAAATCCAAGGGCGCCGGGAATTGATCGAAGACGAATACGAGGACGATGTGTTTGATGACATCGACGATGATGACGAGGGCTCAACAGTTCCGTGTCCGTTCTGTCGTCGCGAGATTCCTGAAGATACTCCGCGCTGTCCCTATTGTGAAAACTACATTTCCGCCGAAGATCGGGCCGCATTGCCGACGTCAAAGCCGTGGTGGATTATCTTGGGAGCAGTGCTTGGCCTCATCGCCGCTTATCACTGGTTCTTTCCGTGAGGTTGATTGTGGCAAGAGTGGGTGCCGCCGCGCTTGCGGTTCAATGCTGACCCCCTAATCTGTGTCGCGTTAGCTTGAACCGGTTCCAACTTTTCTCCCTGTTTCTGAAGACCAGCGAAGCCACCATGCAGACGATTACCCAAGTCACTGGCACCAGCGTGCCGTTGTTTCTCGATGACATTGATACTGACCGCATTATTCCCGCTCGCTATTTGCGATGCGTCACATTCGATGGTCTGGGCGAGCACGCGTTCGAGGACGATCGTAAGCAAGACGCGAAGCACCCGTTTGACGATGCTCGCTTCACGGGCGGAAACATTCTTGTTTCTGGACGAAACTTCGGTTGCGGCTCTTCGCGAGAACATGCTCCACAATCGCTGATGCGATGGGGGATCAAGGCGGTCGTTGCGGAATCGTTTGCTGAGATATTTTTCGGTAATTGCACGTCTCTTGGAGTTCCCTGCGTAACAGCAGCGCGTGCCGATTTAGAAAAGTTGACGGCCGCGATTCAGAACGATCCGAAGTTGGCTGTGACTGTCGATCTGATGGCAAACGAAGTTCGGTACGGTTCGCAGTCGATTCGCTGTTCAATGCCAGACAGTGCACGTCAATCGCTGACGACTGGCCAGTGGGATTTCCTCGGTCAATTGCTCGACGACCAAAAAGGAATCGCAGCGACGGCTGCAAAGCTGCCGTACTTGAATCAGTTTGTCGTGAGCTGAACTTCGACTATGTGGAAATTCGCCGTTCGTAATTTGCTGAGCCGTCCAGCACGATCGGCATTGTCGTTGTTGGGGCTGACAGTTGCGATCGCTGGGATGGTCGGTTTGTTTTCTGTCGCGAAGGGACTTGACGCGACCGTTGAGCAAACTTTCGGGCAGATTCCCGGCTTGCTGGTCATGCAGACGGGTGCACCGATTCCGCTCTTCTCACGACTGCCATTGAGTTGGGGCGATGAGATTCAGCAGTTGGAAGGTGTTGGCGTTGTCACGCCGGAAGTCCTGCTGCGAGTCAACACTATCAATGGTAAGAACGTGATCAGCCCACCCCGGTTCTTTCTCGGCATTGATATCTCTTCGCGGCTGAAGCTGAAAAAGGGGATCTATCTCGATGCCATGAAGGAAGGCCGCTTTCTTTCGCCGGACGACCTTGGCAAAAAAAACGTTGTCGTCAGCCGGCAGATTGCTGAGCAGTTTGAAAAGAAGCTTGGCGACACGATGCGAATTAACGGGGCCGACATGACCATCGTCGGCATCTACCACTGCGGTTCGCTGTTTTTGGATGTGGCGATCTTGATTGATGTTGGCACACTGCGACAGCAAGGTTGGGTGGATCGTGACAGCGCATGTTCGTTCTACGTTGAGCCGAATGGGCGAGTTCCAAATGACGTGTTGTCAAAAAGAATCGGCGAGCATTTTCGAGGTCGCTCGCTAGCCTCGAATTCTGCAAACAGTTTGTTGTCGTTGCTGGCGTTGGCGAGTCCAGCGTCTTCATCCGATACCAAGCCGACAAATCCGATCAGCTCACTGCTTAGTTTGATGACCCCGAATCCGAGATCGACTGACAAGGCGATCACTCCTGGGAATACCGAAAGCGTGCCGGTTGAGTCCGATAAGGAATCTTCGTTGCCGATCGAGGTTCGTAGCTCGTCTGACTGGGCAGAGAAGGTTGGTGAGTTCAGCCAAGACCTCGATTTATTTCTTGGTTTGATGACCGGCATCGGTATGACCATCGCCGTCTTGAGCATCATCAACACAATGTTGATGAGCGTGAGTGAACGAGTCATTGAATTCGGCATCCTCAAAGCGAACGGCTGGACTCCCTGGGACGTGCTGAAGTTGGTGACATCCGAGAGTGCCACGCTCGGGTTCGGCGGAGGACTACTCGGAAGCTTCATCGGCTGGATCGTGACTCAAATCTTCAATTCCCGTTGGCCCGAACGTCTTAATCTTTACGCCAGTCCCGGCCTGCTCATTTTCGCGATCACCTTCAGCACGCTTATCGGCATGCTTGGTGGCCTCTATCCGGCACTCTGGGCCATGCGACTGTCGCCAATGGAGGCGATTCGCAGGGGATGAGTCGTGAGCAATCCAATACGAAACTTGCAGTGGCTTATCACACCGCTTTCGTTTGAGCTTGCACCATGAGACGGACCTTGGAAAGCTGGCACCGCTCAAATAGGTATGTCGGGCTCTCCAACCGGACACGAAGGTTAAGAAACGCTCTCGTCTCGCATCGCGTCAGTCTGCAAAGGTTGACCGACATCAAAGAATGAAAATGCTCAATACCCTTTTGCAAACTCGAAGGCAGTGGATGCGTCACTCAACGCGAGGTGCGTTGGGGTTGTCGTTGTCGGGTTTGTGGCGTGCTCAAGCAGCGCTGGCCGATGCGAAGAGATCGTCAGCAATCTCGAAGATTCGATCGTGCATTATCGTGTTCTATTACGGCGGGCCGAGTCATCTTGATACGTATGACTTGAAACCGAATGCGCCCGCCGACGTGCGTGGCGAGTTTCAGTCGATTGAGACGTCGGTGCCGGGGTTGCGGATTTCGGAGCATCTACCACGCATGGCTAAGGTCATGCACAAGGTCGCGATCGTCCGCAGTATGACGCATCAAAATCGGCTTCACGATTCGGCGTCGACGGAGGTGCTGACAGGTCGACAATCGCCGCAAGGAGATCGCGAAGAGTTCGCGGCGATTCCGCAATTTTATCCTTGTTACGGCGCAACGTTGAGTTATTTCCGTCGCGAACAGGGCGTCGAGATTCCTCATGCGGCGTTGCCGTTCCTGTTTCACAACGTGGTCGATGTGCCATGTCAGGGAGGCGGGTTTCTTGGTTCGGCCTTTGATCCGTTACAGATCAGTGTTGATGCTGAACAGCGAGCTTATCGCGCGGGCTTGCTGTCGCCGCCGGAAGGGAAGAGTCTCGCGAGTGTCGCTGAGCGGCGACGCTTGCTCGACGCCATTGAGAATGTGGCGGAGACGAACACATCGGCCGAACGTCAGTGGCGGACATTTTATGACAAGGCGTTTCGACTGCTGGGTTCCGAAACGCTGCGACGAGCGCTCGACCTGTCGCAAGAACCGGCAGCAGTTCGAGAGCGTTACGGACACGTGCCGTTTGTCGCTGTGAATGGCGACACAAGCCAATCGGCATCTGCCAATAGTCGAGCGATGCGTGGTCAGAACTTATTAGTCGCGCGACGACTGGTCGAAGCGGGAGTGCCGTTCGTCAATGTGTTCGATTTCCAACAGCAGGGGCAGAATTGGGATGCTCACGCCAATAACTTTTTTCACCACAAACACTATTTGCTCCCGCAGACGGATCAAAGTTTGTCGGCCTTGATCGAAGACCTCGATCAACGGGGGCTGTTGGATAGCACACTGGTCATCGCGATGGGTGAGTTCGGCCGCACGCCACGCATCAACGCGAACGCAGGCCGCGATCATTGGCCCGATTGCTATTCGATCGTACTTGCGGGCGGAGGGGTGAAAGGTGGCTACGTTTATGGGTCGAGCGACAAGCTCGGAGCGTATCCCGAAGCGAATCCTGTGCGACCGAGCGATCTCGCCGCAACGATTTATGATCGCTTCGGACTCGATCCTGCGACGGAGATTCATGATCTCACTAATCGCCCTCACCGCATCGCCGACGGTCAGCCGATGCGAGAATGGTTCGTGTCAACGTAGTCGTTAGGCCGAGTGTGATGGCGGCGTAAATACATCAAGCGGACTTCAGCACATGAGCAGCGAGTCAGGTTCAGGACGCAGACGAATTGGTATCTATGGCGGCTCGTTCGACCCGATTCATCTCGGACATTTGCTGTTAGCAGAGACTTGTCGAGAGACATGCGCGTTGGACGAAATTTGGTTTTTGCCTTGCGCGAATCCGCCACATAAACCAGTGGGAAGTTTGACGTCCGGGAAGCTGCGAGCGGAGATGATCGAGCTGGCGATCGCGGGAAATCGTGATTTCGGAGTCTGCCGAATAGAACTCGAACGGAGCGGGCCGTCGTTCACCGTCGATACTTTGCGGCAACTGACCCAGCAGCATCCGACGATTGAGTTTTGCTTCCTGATGGGAGCCGATTCCCTGGCCGATCTACCGCTTTGGCGTGAGCCACGAACGATTTTGGAATTGGCCGAAGTGATCGCTGTTAATCGCGGTCATCAAGCTCCGCCGAGTTTGGATTTCCTCGAAAAACAGCTTGGTTCACAGTCTTGCGATCGAATTACGCTCGTCACAATGTCGGCAATCGACATCTCGGCCACCGACCTGCGCGATCGCGTGCGAGTGAATCGCAGCACCCGATATCGAATTCCTCGCGCGGTTGAAACCTACATCGCTCAGCACGGGCTTTATCGTGTTGAGTAAGTTTCATGGCCTACTTAGTTTTGAAAGAAGTCATGTCGATCATTGTGCTCGGTTCGATCAACACGGATTTGGTAATCCGTTCTGCGACGCTCCCCTCTCCTGGCGAGACAGTCTTAGGGGGAGAGTTCTATCAAGCGGCGGGAGGTAAAGGGGCGAATCAGGCCGTTGCTGCTGGTCGATCTGCTCGCGAGCCAGTGACGTTTTTGGCGGCGGTCGGTGACGATTCGTATGGCCGTGAAT
>CAIJTL010000941.1 GCA_903823545.1 uncultured Planctomycetaceae bacterium | reverse complement strand
TTCGAGGTCGGCTTCTCCGGTTTTGGGGGATCGACTTCCAATCCCTGTCGCCGCTTCAGCATCGTCAGGTCGGCAGATTGCTTTTGCGATTCGAGTTCGTCCGCCTCGATCTTCAGTTGCTCACGCGTTTTTTCCAAATTTGAGCTGAACACGTCGTATTGTTGCTTCGGACTTCCCTCCGCTTCTTCGTCGAAATACGACACGACGACCCATTGATCTTCTTCGTGCTTCGTCTCTGCCGCAGCGATATCATCAGCCGCTCGCTGTTGAAGATCCGAGATGACTTCTTCGAACTCTTCCGTCGCGACGGAGTGATCTTCGCTGTAAGTTGAGCCCGCGAAGATCACCGCCTTGTCGTATTCAGCTTGCAGTGTGTTGCGATCTCGCTCGTAGCTTTCGGTCCTTGTCCTCTGATCGCTTTCAAAAACACGCTCAATGCCCGCCGATTCGGAACGGAATTGCCCGGCTGCTTCTCGTTCCGTTGTGATCCGCCGCTCAACCAGTTCCTGCAAACGTCGCCACCACCTACGTTGAAATTCGGACGTCAGAGGATTGGTGGCATCTTCGCCGACGGGAACGACTGGACTTGCTTCAGACGTGGTCATGATCTCTTTGCCGAATCTTCAAAGGGTTTCATTGCGAGCATATCGGCGGCTTCAAAGGTCTGCCACTTGTTAGGACGACCGTCAAATGTAGTAAGTCAAGGCTGTTACGGAGCGCTCAACACGGAGTCTCGGCGACATTAATGAGGAACGTATTGCTCGACAGTCAAACAACTTGTTCTCGGTTCGATGCACGCAGTTTTCCAAACAAGCCGAACAAAACCGCTCGGTTTGAGTTTTTCGTCCATTCGCCAGTTCCGTTGAATTCGAATCGGAAGTTGTCCACACCATCAAAACCAGTCCAACAGGTTTGCAACCCACGTTAAGAACTCAGGCCTTTGTGAGAAAAGCCTTGATTTCGCCGAGAATTGGACACGAACGGTGGATCTCAGAAGATATGCGAACCGAAGATGCCGTCTTATCCGACGGCACATGCTGCGGATTCGATCACAGGCCAACGACGAAGATTGATCCGTCGGTCAGATGCCGTTAGCTTGAGTATCGAATTTGGCCGATATGTACGTGACCGTCACTCAACGGCAGAGGCCAATATCAACACCCGCCGAATCAGCCAGGTAACGGCTGACCTACCTTCCGCTGGAGTCTCGCCATGACCGTATCCAAGTTTTGTCCGGGGCCGATTTCTCGTCGTGGATTCTTGGAAATCGGTTCGACCGCGTTCGCCGCACTCGGCCTGAGTAACATGCTGCGGCTGCGAGCGGAAGCGGCCGCTTCTGTCGGAGCGGATTCGGACACGTCGGTCATCTTCGTTTGGTTGCCAGGCGGCCCGCCGCATCAAGAAACGTTCGATATGAAGCCGGAAGCTCCCAGCGATTATCGCGGCGAGTTCCGTCCGATCCCGACGAGCGTTTCCGGCCTCGATATCTGCGAGCACTTACCGCTGCTGGCGAAGGTCGCTCACAAGTACTCGATCATTCGCTCGGTCGCCCACACATATGCCGATCACGGCGGCGGCCACAAAAAATTCTTGACCGGTCGCAATCCGAATTCGCCGGTGGATTTCGTGAACGATCATCCGATGGTCGGCTCCGTCGTCGCCAAGATGCGCGAATCGAAAAGCGTCGGGATGCCGAACTACATTTGCGGCACCGATGGCGGTCGGCAAAACATCGACACCTTCAGCTTTGGCAGCGCGTACTTGCCTCAGACAACGCACCCCTTCACGTTTTGGGGCGATCCGAACGACCCGAAGTTCTCGGTGCAAAACCTGTCGGTCTCCAAGTCGATCGAAACTCGGCTCGATGACCGAGTTGCATTGCTCGGCGGCATCGACAAGCTTCGCAAAGACACCGACCGTTTCGGCGCGATGGCCTCGCTCGATGAGTTCAACAAGAAGGCGCTCGACCTGCTGACGAGCAACAAGTGCCGCGATGCTTTCGACATCACACAAGAATCTGCAGAGACTCGTGACCGCTACGGTCGCCACGTTTACGGCCAGCGAGCACTCCTCGCTCGTCGACTCGCCGAAGCTGGAGCGAGCTTTGTCACAGTCACGATGGAGAATCCCTGTCCCGGCAAAGAGTTCCCGTTTGGCGTGACTTACAACTGGGACTCACACGCCGTGAACTGCCACATGTTTACCGACCTCTTGATGAAGCTCCCAATGCTCGATCAATCGGTCGCCGCGTTGATCCATGACCTCTACGACCGTGGCCTTGATAAGAAAATCATGCTCATTGTGACCGGCGAGTTCGGTCGCACTCCGCGCATCAATTCGACGATCGGCTCCCAAACGAAAGTCATGCAACCAGGCCGCGACCACTGGCCGCAAGCGATGTCGATTCTCGTCAGCGGCGGCGGCTTGAAGACTGGCGTTGTCGTCGGCTCGACCAACAGCAAAGCCGAACATCCGAAAGACCGCCCACTCGAACCCAACGATCTTTGGGCGACCATGTTCCGTCACCTCAACATCGACACCAACCACGCCTTCCCCGATCACCAAGGCCGCCCCATGCCAATCCTGGCAACCGGAGCACCGATCAGTGAATTGATTTGAATCTGATCGTGACGACTAACGTGACCAACTGTCGAAATCACGCTCCGCAAAAGCCCGTAGCCACAAGCTGCCAGCTTGTGTGCTCCCCTTCAACACCCGTTGATCGCCACGCTTTCGTGGCGAACGCCATGTCGTCGGTTCTGCAAACATTGAAACTCTTGTGCCGGTAAGAAGTTTCTGAGAGGACCGACACACCAACCCTCAATCAAGCGATATCCACCAACCCCACCGAGCTTGGGGGCTTGCGGTTAAACGACTAATCCGACAATTCCCTTGCCTCAGTGGATTCGGGCTTTTGCACGATGCCATGTTTCACTCGAAATCATGAATAACGTCTTTTTTGATGACGATTACGAAACTGATTTCTTGCGAATGCGCAACTTCAAAGCTCACGCTTCGGGTTACTTCGCGACCGGCGTTTCCGCTTCCTCGATAAGCAGACCAAGCATAATCCGGGATTGCGTCATTCGTCGCGGCTGATGGCTCGTTCTGTTGGTTTGTTGCGGCTTGGGATTCCGGTAAGCTGCGGTTCGGCATTGAGGCGTTTCGTTCGTGAGTTTCGCTCTGTCGATGAATCGTATTGCAAGCAATCTGCTGAGATGAATTGATGGCCGATCCTGCTGACACGCGGAAGTCCAATTCCCCAGGTGATTCATCGTCATCGAGTGAACCCGTCGTGATGTCGGATTCGAATGCCTCTGAGGATGTGACCGGTCAGACGGTTTTGGAAGCGACGTTGTCGGAGACGGGTGAAGAAGCATCGGAGGTTCGGCAGCGGTCGGGGGCGGTGGGAGTTGGTTTCAAGATTGGGCCGTACCAGTTGGTTCGCAAGCTGGGTCAGGGAGGGATGGGAGCCGTTTATGAGGCTCAGCATACGAAGCTCGACAAGACGTTTGCGTTGAAGGTGCTGCCGCCGGGGTTCGCGTCGAATGCGGCGGCGTTGTCGCGGTTTGAGCGGGAGATGAAAGCGGTCGGCAAGCTCGATCATCCCAACATCATTCGGGCGACGAACGCGGATGAATGGAATGGCACGCATTACCTCGTGATGGAGTACGTCGAAGGCTGTGACCTATCACGCTTCGTGAAAGATCGCGGCAAGCTCTCGATTGCGGAGGCTTGCGAGACGATTCGGCAAGCCGCGTTCGGATTGCAGCACGCTCACGAACATGGCCTCGTGCATCGTGACATCAAGCCGTCGAATTTGCTGGTGGCTCGTAGTGACCGCATTCATGCGGTCGAATTGGAACGACCCGATGAATCGGGTCACGACAAGCGTGAGACTGTCGCCATCAAAATCCTCGATCTCGGCCTGGCTCGTTTGGAAGACGATGTTCCTGGCGGCGGGTTGACCTCATCGGGGCAAGTGCTCGGCACGCCGGACTACATGGCTCCGGAACAGTGGGACGACACGCGTGCGGCGGACGCACGAGCGGACTTGTACGCGCTGGGTTGCACGCTCTTCTTTGTGTTGACGGGCAAAGCTCCGTTCGCTGACGAAGGAAGCAAGCCCTCGCTGATGCGGCTGATGAATGTAAAGACCGGGGACATAGGTGGCGCGCGTTCGGGGACATGGGTGGCGCTTCGGTACTCTGGCGACTTTCTCGAAGT
>CAIJTL010000940.1 GCA_903823545.1 uncultured Planctomycetaceae bacterium | reverse complement strand
GAGAGCCTCACGCTTCTTCGGACTCGCATCGTTCATGAAACTGCGGTATTGCTCAACAGTCGGTGGTACTCCGGCCAGATCGAGAAAGACGCGACGCACGAAGGTCTCGTCATCGCACAACTCCGACGGCAGTAAATGCAGCTTCTGGAGCCTGTCGTAAACGAGTTCGTCGATGTAGTTGTTCGCCGGAGGTATGCTCCACTGAAACGCCGAGTCCTTCGGCAGCACGATCACTTCCGAACCGATCGTAAACCGATTGAACCGCGCGAACACAAACGTGTCGCCCCGTTTGCCGGGGCTCACAACTCCATCGGGGCTGATGGTCGCGGTGTCGGGATTGTTGGTGTTGAACAACGCCAGCTTCGTGACATCACGAGTCGAGCCGTCCGAGTATCTCGCAGTCACCACAGTCGGAACCGCCGCGGCCCCGACATCAAACAAAAGCCGATCTGGTTGCAGCTTGATCTCCACCGGTTCGGGGACATTCGCAGGATCGTCAGGAGCACCGGCGTCGATCCAATTCAACAGCGTCTGGTAATACGGACTCTCCACGTCAAACCGCTTGCCACCGGTATGCGGAACCTGGCCACTCGCCTTCTTCAGCAGCAAACTTTCACTCGGCGAAGCCACGTTGACGCGACGGCCGATCAACTCCTGAGTCAACCGAAAGTAATCACCCTTCGCGTCGTACCCGAACAGCGACAGCATGAAGCCGTCTTTCCCCCGTGCCGAACCATGACACGTCCCGGAGTTGCACCCCGCTCGAAAGAAGACCGGCATCACGTCACGCCGAAAGCTCGGTGCTTCGGCCGCAAGGAGAGGGGGGGAGGTGGAGATGAGGGGAGGAGTGAAGAGGCACAGGAGCAGCACTACTCGCGTTGTTTTTCTTATGTCGTTCATTGTTGGCTTCTTTCTCGATCGGGGAGGGGAGGAGGCGGGAGAGGACAAGGTCAAACAAATCACTTGTCTTTCCTCCTCAGCTCCACCACTCTCACCCCCACCCCTTGCTTCAGCACCCACTTCTCGGCATCACGAATCATCCCCACCAACATGGCGATGGTTTGGTCATATTCCACATAAATTGGTGTCGCAACTTCTTTGTCCAAGTAGCCGCACTCAACGGCGAACTGAATCCAAACTTGCGATTCCGCCGCTTCGGCTTCGGAGTCAGACAATTTGCTTTTGAAATGTGCTTCGTAACGTCGCTTTCGCCAGGCTTCCGCGACATTCGCGCACACGCTTCGCGAGGTTCGACGCAATTGGTCTGTCAGCGAATAAGTCTCTTCCTTGGGAAACTTCTTGGACAACTCAAACAACTGCATCGCGGCCGCAAACGCTCGCTTGTAAACGTCAAGCTCCGTGTGCTTTGTGACCATGTTGTCTTTCAAATTTAGGAGATGAGTGGAGACGTCGGGGAGAAAAGAAGGCGACGGGAGCGGAGAAGTGGAGTAGATGAGTGAACCGTCGCAAGCGACGAAGCGCGACCTGTCTTACCTCCTCCCCTCCCACCTCTTCCCCTCCTCCACTTTAACTTGTCTACGGGTCGATGCGGAGCACACCTCGCCCTAATCGCTGTTTGATCTCTTGTCCGTTTTCTTTCAGCGTTACTTCGCAACTGAGTTCGCGGTAAGGTCCGAGCAACGTGTCGGGAGCAACTTCGATTTCGAACGCCAATTCTGTTTGCTTAGGCTCCAGCGTCGGCGACTTGCCGACAACGCGCACTCCCTTCGGCAGGCCGAGTAGTTCGACTGTCGCAACACCCTCGAATGGACGGCGATGCTCGACCTTCCAGACGACACGACCCTTTTGGCCTCGGCGAGCGGCGGTCGGTTGCGACTTCAGATCAATGTGCGGATCGGCAACCTCGAACTTGATGAACGGCGTCGAGACGCGCACGCGACCGACTCCGGTATACCACCCCGAATCAATGCCGTCCGTCGTCGTCGCGACGAGCGCCAATTGAGTCGGCCCCAACGGTGCTCCGCCGCTGGCCGTCAACGAGTAAACCGCCTCAGTTTTGTCTGGTGGAATCGTGATGGCTGGGCCGCTGGAGACACCGCCAGGAAGCCACTCCGCTTGAAAGTCGATCGGTCCCTTGAAGTCACCGTGTCGCTGGATTCGCACATCGAGATCGAGCGAACCATTGCGTATGAGCGGGATGCGCGGCTGAGTCACTTCGATTGTGAACGGCGATCGTTCGGTGACGGCCAGCACATACCGATCGACCGAAACCGGATGCCACGCTCGACCGCCAGAGTGGCTGAGGAACGGGAAGGATTCTTGGCAAGTGGAGGAGAGGAGGGAAGGCAAATCACGCTTTGTTGCTTGCTGCGGTTCACTCCTCACCTCCTCGCCTCCACTCCTCCTCGCCTTCACTTCGATCAATGCCGACTGCGGCTTCACATCATCACTCGCGACGAACTGCACCGGGACCGTCGTCTGTCCGGCGAGGATCGGCGGCACGATCATTTGCACTCCGTCCGGCAGCCCGGTCGCGAAGAGTTCGAGCGGGCCGCGATACCGATTGCCGAGTCCTTCTTTCAGATTGAACGTGACCGTCCAACGATTCCCTTGCGGGACAGTCGCCGTCGTCAGTCGTGGGCATTGCATCGAATCAATTACGCGGGCAAACAAATACGTGTTGATCGAATCCTGAGCCGGCTGGATCTCGACACGATACACCGACAGCGGATCGCCGAGTCCGCGCATGTCGGTCACGCCGAGCAGGTATTCGCCGTCCTCCTTCGGCTCCCAAACGAAGCTCGGATCGAGCTGTTCCTTGCGCTGAATGCTGCCGCTCGCGGAATAGAAGCGGCTGTTGCCGATCGGTGTGTCGTCCCCTTCGATCTCGATCGTTGTGCTGTCTGCACGACGAATCCAAACCTTCGGGTCCAGCGGCGAACCGACACTGCGTGCGAAGACCTGGATGCTGTAACGATCTCCCTTCTTCACGCTGAGCCGATAGACGTCTTCCTCAAACGGCTTCGTGATGATGCCGTTCAAAGCGGCAGGCAACGTCGCTGAAGTTTCGCGGCCATCGTTCTCCATGACGTTGGGCAGCGAAGAGATTCG
>CAIJTL010000939.1 GCA_903823545.1 uncultured Planctomycetaceae bacterium | reverse complement strand
GATTTCAGGAACACTGAACGCGACAGATCCAATGCGTCACGCAAAGAGACAGGTTTACCACGTGTCCTGAACGAATGGGCGAAAGATTTGCGTTCCCAATCTGAAATCGCAAGCGCCGTGAATTAACAATCTTCAAAATTTCTTGAGGCCAATGCGAACCCACAATAGAGAAACTGTGTCGGTAAGCGACGCGTGGTAATGGTCGTTCTGAGCGGACATTCGGACGTGAGACTCAACGAGTCGGTGGGGCATCGTTAGAGTTCGATTCGAGCGATCTGTTATGGCTTCTTGGTTCTTGTGAGTAATTCATGTCTTTTGATCGACTGGCCGAACTTCAAAATAATTTGGCTCCGTACCGGCAACGTTTGTTGGAGCATACGATTTATGCGACCGTGAATTCAGTGCCACGGTTGCGGGCATTTATGGAGTCGCACGTCTTTGCGGTGTGGGACTTCATGTCTTTGCTGAAGGCTCTTCAACGATCGCTGACTTGCGTGGAGATGCCGTGGTTGCCGACTCGTCATCCGGCGGCAAGGCACTTGATTAACGCGATTGTTTTAGGTGAAGAGTCCGACGAAGACGGGCGTGGCGGGCATTTGAGCCATTTCGAGTTGTATCTCGAAGCGATGGAGGCGTGCGGCGCGAAAACTCAACCGGTGCTCAAGTTCTGCGATCAATTGCGCCAAGGAAAATCATTTGATGACGCGGCTGAACTAGCCGAGGTGAATGCCGCAGCTCGCAGCTTTATGAGCACGACATTTGAATTCGTGAATCGTGGTCGTCCGAGCGAGATCGCGGCCGCATTTACGTTTGGTCGCGAGGACGTTATTCCGGATATGTTCCGGCAATTTGTCGAAACCCTTTGCAGCGAATCGCCCGACAACTTTGAGCGGTTTCGGTTCTATCTCGTTCGGCACATTGATTTGGACGCCGATGATCATGGTCCGAAAGCGTTGCAAATGGTGACGTCGATTTGCGGTGATGACGCCGATGAATGGATCGCCGCCGAGAAAGCGGCAATCACCGCGATAGACGCTCGATTGCGGTTTTGGGACGCCGTTCAGCGCCAATTGGTTTTGATCTGACAATTGCGATGACGCGCAGAACGGAGTTCGTATGAAGATCGCAATCATCGGTGCGGGAATCTCTGGCTTAACGGCTGCGTATCGCTTGTCGGGAAGCCACGAGATCACAGTGTTTGAGGCCAACGATTACATCGGCGGGCACACGCACACGGTTGATGTGGAACTCGACGGCGAACGACATGCGATCGATACCGGCTTCATCGTCTTCAACGATTGGACTTATCCGAACTTCATCAAGTTGCTGGATGAGTTGAAGGTGGCCTCGACGCCGACGTCGATGAGCTTCAGTGTGCGCTGCGACCGAACTGGCCTGGAATACAACGGCTCGTCGCTGAATGGGCTGTTTGCTCAACGGCGGAATTTATTGCGCCCGAGTTTTTACCGAATGCTTCGCGACATTATGCGATTCAATCGCGAAGGACAGACGCTCGTGGAGAGCCGACCGACAAGCAACGAGGCTGAAGTGACTGTCGGAGAGTTTTTGCACGCTCATCGTTACTCGCGAGAATTTGCTGATCAGTATTTGCTCCCGATGGGGTCTGCAATTTGGTCGTGTCCGACGGGGATCTTTGAAAAGTTTCCAATCCGGTTCATCGCGGAGTTCTATCGCAATCATGGATTGCTCAGCGTTCGCAATCGGCCCACTTGGCGAGTCATCGCCGGTGGTTCGCGGACTTATGTCGAGGCGATGACCGCCAAGTTTCGAGATCGAATTCGGCTTAATGCGCCGGTGCAAAAAGTCCGTCGGCTTGTTGAAGCTGTGGAGGTCGAATCAAAAGGGGCCGTGGTCGAGCGATTTGATCACGTCATCTTCGCATGCCACAGCGATCAAGCTTTGCGAATGTTGGATGATGCGTCCGCTGTTGAGAATGAAGTGCTGAGTGCATTCCCTTACGAAAAGAACATCGCTGTTCTGCATTACGACACCGCTCCGTTGCCGCGTCGTCAACGGGCGTGGGCGAGTTGGAACTATCTCATTCCGGCGAGCCCGACAGCTCACGCAACCGTCAGTTATTGCATGAATATCTTGCAGCACATTCGTTCCAAGAATGTCTTCAACGTGACGCTCAATAGCGACGAGTTCATCGATCCCAACAAGGTGTTACAACGATTCGAGTATCATCATCCGATCTTCACGACGCAGAGAGCCGCTGCGCAAGCTCGACATCGGGAGTTGCTCAATGCCAACCGATCATCGTTTTGCGGCGCCTATTGGGGGAACGGCTTTCACGAAGACGGCGTTGTCAGCGCGTTAAAGGTTTGTGATGCGTTGAGGCAACCACTATGAAAAGCTGCCTCTACGAGGGGATCGTGCGTCATCGCCGACTGACTCCGGTACCACATGCATTCCGATATCGGATGTTTTTGGTCTACGTCGATTTGAGCGAGCTGGAATCGTTGTTTGGGCGGCGCGGCGTTTGGTCAACTCGGTGGCCGGCGATCGCGAGGTTTCGGCGAGCGGATCATCTGGGTGATCCGACGCGGCCGTTGGATGAGTGCGTGAGGGAACTGGTTGAGCAGCGAACGGGACGTCGCCCGAACGGTCCAATTTGTCTGTTAACGAGCTTTCGTTATTTCGGTTTTGCGATGAATCCTGTTTGTTTTTTTTATTGTTTTGATGAATCGGGCGAGCGAGTGGAGACGGTAGTTGCCGAAGTCAATAACACCCCCTGGAACGAACAGCATTGCTATGTGCTCGATTGGCCGCAGACGCTTCCATCGCGGAGACTGAAGGCCGAAAGTATTAAGGCGTTTCACGTTTCGCCGTTCTTGTCGATGGATATGGTCTATCGTTGGCGATTGTCTGAACCTGGTGAGCGGTTGGTGGTGAGCATTGAAAATCACAACACATCCGGGAAATTGTTTGACGCGACTATGTCCTTGTATCGAACACCATTAAGTCGTTGGCAATTGGCTCGGATGTTGTTGCGATATCCGTTGATGACGTTGCAGGTCTTCGCTGGAATTTATTGGCAAGCGTTCAAGCTCTGGCGAAAGCGGGTTCCGTTCGTCCCGCATCCGAAGAAAGTTTCTGTATGAGTCTCTCACTGGCCGCCGAATCGAAATCGGCACCAACATCGTTAGGAATTCTTGATGGCATCGCGCGGCGGGCGGTGATTCGGCAATTCAGCGATCTGCGTCGCGGGTCGATTACGCTGATTGACCAGTCGGGCGAAACTCGGTTGGGAGATGCCTCTGCTGCGGAGCAACTGACGTTGCACGCAAACTTGCGGGTGCTCGATAGCCGATTCTTCCGACACGCGGCACTCGGGGGCAGCCTGTCCGTCGCGGAGTCGTATCTTCGCGGACAATGGGAGTGCGATGATCTGACGGCATTGTTCCGCATCTTCTTGCGAAACATTGATGCGTCCGACCGCATGGATCGAGGGGTCTCCCGTTTGGTAAAGGTCGGGCACAAGCTGTATCACTGGTGGCACGCCAACAGCAAAGAAGGAAGTCAGCGAAACATTCACGCTCATTACGATCTCGGGAACGAGTTCTTCCGGCTAATGCTCGATGATTCGATGGCCTACTCGAGCGGTATTTTTCTGTCGCCAGAAAGCACGCTATTTGACGCGTCGACGGAAAAGATTGACCGCTTGTGCCGAAAGCTCGATCTCCGCCCGACGGATCATCTGTTGGAGATAGGAACGGGGTGGGGCGGGCTGGCAATCCATGCGGCAAAGAAATATGGCTGCCGGGTGACCACGACCACAATCTCTCAACAGCAGTTCGATGTGGCAAAGCAGCGGATTGCGGACGCGGGTTTGTCGGATCGAATCACTTTGTTGCTGCAAGATTACCGTGACCTCAGCGGGCAATTCGACAAGCTCGTCTCTGTCGAGATGATCGAAGCGGTCGGGTATCGCTACTTCGATACCTACTTCCGCAAGTGCAGCGAACTGCTGAAGCCTGACGGGAGCTTCGTGTTGCAGGGGATCGTCATGCCAGACCGACGCTATTCGCAGTACCTGCGTTCGGTCGACTTCATTCAACGCTATGTGTTTCCGGGCGGATGCCTGCCATCGATGGGTTCTATCTTGCAGTCGGTTGGAAGGGTGACCGACCTGCGATTCGTACACGCCGAAGATTTTGGGACTCATTACGCGCAGACGTTGCGTGAATGGCGGCAACGATTTCACGAACGACTGGCGGATGTGAAATCGCTAGGGTATTCGGACCACTTCGTGCGGCTATGGAATTACTACCTGTGTTACTGCGAGGCGGCATTCGACGAGCGTTACACCGGGGTCGTGCAGATTCAATTCGACAAGCCGCTGTGTCAGCGCGATCCGGTTCAAATTGGACAGCGAGCTGCGGACGCTGGACTGCGAGCGGCACAATGAGCGTACTGTCGTTGGGGCTGGATGCGGTGGAGCGTGGCTGGGTTCCGGATGTCATGACTCGTTCAGCAATCCGTCAGTTGTGTGCGACGCGATTGCTCGATTCCGATCGTGGTAACGATATCGCGAACGGACACGCTTTGGACGCGTTCGTCGAAGCGATGCGCTCAGGGCCAGTGGCACCAGTTCCGGAAAAGGCGAATGAGCAGCACTATGAGCTACCACCGGAGTTTTTCACGGCGGTGCTTGGATCACGTCGAAAATACAGTTGTTGCTACTTTGCTGATGAGGCCACGACGCTCGATCAAGCCGAAGAGGCGGCCTTGGCAATCACTTGTGAGCGTGCTCAGATCGCTGATGGCCAAGACATTTTGGAACTCGGTTGCGGTTGGGGATCGCTCAGTCTGTGGATGGCCGAGCGATATCCACAAAGTCGGATCACGGCAGTTTCCAACTCCGCACCGCAGCGTCGTTTCATTGAGGCGACCGCCGCTGAGCGTGGCTTGTTCAATCTGCGAATTATCACTGCCGATATGAATGACTTCTCGATCGAAGGCCGCTTCGATCGAGTTGTCTCGGTTGAGATGTTCGAGCACATGCGAAACTACGAACGCTTGTTGCAACGGATTGCTGGTTGGTTAAGGCCGAATGGAAAGCTATTCGTCCACATTTTCTGCCATCGGCAATATGCCTATCCCTTCGAAACCGACGGCGACGCCAATTGGATGGGACGCTACTTCTTCACCGGCGGCATCATGCCGAGTGAAAATCTTTTAAGGCGATTCAGCCGCCACATGCTCGTGACCGGTCACTGGTCCTGGAATGGCCAACATTATCAACGGACGTCCGAGGCTTGGCTGGCCAACCTTGATTCACGTCGCGACGAGGTTCGAAGAATTCTTGAGTCGGCTTACGGAAAGGCCGATGCCAAAATCTGGCTCAATCGCTGGCGGATGTTCTTTCTCGCAGTTGCAGAACTCTTCGGCTTTGCGAACGGCTCAGAATGGTTCGTGTCGCATAATCTTTTGGAGCCGATTGACCAGACGTCGTTTTAGGCTCTTGTCTCGGCGTCGTCGGGAGGATGAGATAGTATTGTGTCGCCCTAGACCGCAGTTTTAGGTGGAGACTTCAATGCTCAGAATCAACCTCATCGCTCTCTCGCTCATTTCAATCGCAGTGACATCGTTCACTGCGGAGCCTCCCACAAATCTCATCGTTGAGCCTGCCGAAGTCTTGCTTTACGGGCATCGTTCGTCGCAACAGTTATTGGTGAGCGAACGGCTGACTGGCGACACTTCAGCGGATCTCACGCGGGAGGCGACTTATGAAAGCGTGGCTCCGGCGGTGGCGTTGGTGACCCCGAACGGGCGAGTGATTCCACGTGGACATGGTGTGACAGAAATCATTGTGCGACACAGCGGTCGATCGTCTCGCATTTCAGTGAAAGTAGCTGGTTACTCAAAAAACGATCCCGTTGATTTTGAAACGGACGTGATCGCGGCGGTCAGCAAGGCGGGGTGCAATCAAGGAGCGTGTCATGGCTCGCCGCAAGGGAAGGGGGGCTTTCGTTTGAGCCTGCGCGGGTTCGATCCAGTTCTCGATTTCGCGACGCTGACGCGAGAAGAGTTTGGCCGTCGAACGAATGTTAATTCGGCGGACGAAAGTTTGATCTTGCGGAAAGGGCTTGGCGAAGTGCCTCATCAAGGAGGTACGCGATTTCGCCGAGTCGATGCGGAATATCAAAT
>CAIJTL010000938.1 GCA_903823545.1 uncultured Planctomycetaceae bacterium | reverse complement strand
TGTCCGTGTCGGCATTGATGATGAGCCAAACGCATGAGATCGCTGACTGCCAAACAACTTTTGATCGGCGCGGGTTTCGGAGCCGCTGTGAGCGTGATTGCCGCGACTCCTTGGGGGCTGTTGGTCTCAGCGTTATCGGCGATCGACCTGCCGATTGATGCCAACAGAGTGGCGTGGATAACGCTGGCTTGGCCGGCATTGCTTAAGGGTAGCCTGGCGGGAGTCGTCATCACTATGGGATGGAGTTGTCAACGAGGGAATCAAGTGGAGCGTGTCTGAGTTCAATCGGGGACTGTATCGCAAAAACGGGAGAACAATCATGTTGACTGAGATAACCAAACGAAGTGGCAAACTGGCGGAAGGAGTCCGCCAAATGGTTGAGCAAAGAATGCAATTGGCGCTGGGCCGATTCTCGCAACGAATTCGACGTGTGTCAGTTCACTTCAGTGACGTGGCAATCAATGGCGGCAGCGACAAACAGTGTCGGCTTCGGATTGCACTGATTCCGAGTGGAGTAGTGGTTGTCGAAGATATCGCTCCTTCGGTCGTCGCAGCCTTAACGAACGTCGCCGAGCGTGCCGTTCGGTCGGTTGGTCGAGCGTTGGGGCGTCGCCCTGAGTATCAAGTTGCTCCAGAGAGAGTGATCTTTATCGAGCCTCGGCGATGTGGCAGTGACGACCAATCTGCTCGACGTCAATCCGGTGATTGGAGTGGTTGGGTTGATCAGATGGTTCTCAATTCATCCTCCGACATAACACCAAATTCAATACCTGCTCGATTCGAGATTGGGCCGTGCGGAACCAATTAATCAGCCGCAACGGTAGTCGAGGGAGTGCCTCACGAAGTCCTGTGACCGAGAGGCCTGAATGGACAATGACGTATTCACCAATGGTTGTTGCATCGACGATTAACTTCTTCTTGAAAGGCAAAGGCAATGAAAAACGAGCTACGCGTGATAGGCAACTCGATCATGGCAAATGGAAAGATCGAAGGGCACGAGGTTGAATTGCTACGGGGGCACCTGACTTTCGATGGAGTCATCGACCGACAAGAAGCGGAATTTCTGGTTGAGATGTATCGAAGGACAAATCAGATCGCTCCTGCTTTCGAGAAGTTCTTCTACCAAACCATCAAAAAACACCTTGTGGCTGATGGTCGCGTTGGTACTGAAGAGGCTCTTTGGTTGAGGCGAGTGATTTTCTCTGACGGTGTCGTTAAGGAACGAGAGAAAAAACTGCTGAGGGAGCTACGAGGCGAATCGAAAGAATTCAGTGATGAAGCTCAAGCATTATTCGATGAGTGTTTGATTTAGATCATCATTCGCCAGGAGATTGAGAAGGTACTCGAAGGGGAAGGATTTCAATTCTGGCGCGGAGTTGTGGCAAACACCTTGGTGGATGAGGCGTTGAGGAATGCAATGGATTGCTTGAATGGACCAGGCCGCAGAGTTCAACATCATGTCAACCACAGAGTTCAACATTGTGTCAACTTCAGAGTCAGTTCAAATGAGCTCCACGGACGATGCGCATAGACTCGCAGCAAGGAATGTGGAGACCGACCCATTCTTCGTGGTTGGGATCGGCGCTTCAGCGGGTGGGTTGGAGGCGTTAGAGCAGTTCTTTGAGAACGTGCCGGATGACTCGCGGTTGTGCTTTGTTGTGGTGCAGCATTTGTCGCCCGATTTCAAAAGCATGATGGATGAGTTGCTGGCGCGTCGGACTCGAATTCCAATTGTGCGTGTTGAGGATGGGATCGAACTGCGGCCGAATGCAATCTTCTTGATGCCGCCGAGGAAGGAGATGATTCAGTCGGCGGGTCGGCTGTTTTTGACGGACAAAGACCCCTCGCAGGGATTCGCGTTGCCGATTGATCGGTTCTTGAGATCGTTGGCTCAGGATGTCGGGAGTCGGTCGATTGGTGTGATCTTGTCGGGGACGGGAAGCGACGGGTCGCGCGGGATTCGGGACATTCACGATGCAGGCGGGTTGGTTGTCGCTCAGAGCGAGGAGTCGGCGAAGTTCGATGGGATGCCGCGGAGTGCTCGCGAGACTGGGCTGGTGGATCTCGTGCTACCGTCTGCGGACATGCCGGATGCGATCTTGAAGCTGGCTCGGATGCGGCGGAATCCGGATGGTACCGGGGGCGATGAGCCGACCGTTCCTGAAGTTGGGTTGCAAGCAATCTTCCGCAAGTTGCGGAACGAATACGGCATCGACTTCAGTCAGTACAAGCCGAGCACAGTGACGCGGCGAGTCGAGCGGCGGCTGTTGCTCAATCAGTCGATGGATGTCGAACAGTACGTCGAACTGCTGTCGGACAAAGGAGCGGAACTGAATCAGCTTTACAAGGATTTGCTGATCGGGGTGACGCAGTTCTTTC
>CAIJTL010000937.1 GCA_903823545.1 uncultured Planctomycetaceae bacterium | reverse complement strand
GTGAGCAGGTCCGATCGAGAGTTCTGATCGAACGCTGACTTCGTCATCACTTCGCAAGCCGCCGCATCAACAACATCATCGCAATTCGCGTCCTCTGCAGACGGCTGCGGAACAACATCGCTCACGGTGCCGTCCAATCTTCAAACCGCAGGCCAGGAACTTTTTCAAAGTCCGAAAAGTTGCGAGTCAGCAAGATGGAGCCAGTCGCGATCGCAATGCTCGCAATTCGCAGATCGAGCGTACCGACACGACGGCAACGCAGTCGCAAGGATTCGTAGATAGCTTCAGCAGCGTCATCGAACGGCAACACCGTGAACCGTTGAAATGAGGTTCGCATTTGGTCGAGGCGTTGATAAGCCTGAGTCACTTGATCGGCTTTGCTGGCATCGTTCAGAAATGCCAACCATCCGCTGGCCTGTTCATGAAAGCTGACGATGCTCGTTGCATAATCGAGAGGCGATACGGAATCCAATCGCTTCGCAAGAAATGCGGCACCTGCCCCTTCATGCTGCAACACGCTGATGTGATCGGTGTCGAGCAAATAGCCCACAATTACGCCCCTTTTCGACGCGTGGTCGGCTTTGGACGAATCAGTTTGGGGCTGCGTTCTTGGTCGCGAATCTCTTTTCCCAGCCGCACGATCTCATCAAAAACTGGATCGTCTTTGAACTCACCGAGAATTTGACGGTGAGGTGGTAACGATTGAGCTTTGGCAGATGCCTGTTTTAGTTCCAACAGTTCTGATTCGAGTTTTCGCACTCGTTCTTCCAATTGTGCAATCTTCGTCGCCATCTTTAGTTTTCCTTGAGTGGGCAGCAGGCTAACTCTGTCCCCAATACTGATCCAGAGAAATCAGAACCTACTGGATGAACCCGTCCCCGCGCAGCCATTCGATGGCTGTCGCGAATCCCGCAACCGTGCGTTCGACGTCTTCATCGCTGTGTGCCATTGACGTTGATCCGCCCCAGCCCATCCAGTCGATTCCGCCGAGCAACAAAGCGCATCGGAATGCTTGGGAAAGAGCGGCGTCGAACTTGCGATCGAGCTGTCGCCAGTCGCCGTTGTACGGCAAGAAGTCATCGTGATCTGGTCGAGGGCCTTCATATTCGGGCAGGATCTTGATCGCAGAGAAATCTCCGTAGGCAATCCAATTCACGCTCAGCTTGGCGAAGAGTTCGTTCAAATCACGACGAAGTTTCTTGGCAGTTTCATTCGCACGACGAGTTGGAACACCGGTCGCCACAATATCCAACGCGGCAATACCAGCGGCGGCAGACAACGGATTGCCGTTGTAAGTGCCGGGATGTTTCATCTTCTTGCCAAGCGGGTTTCCATAGGCCAAGACCTGCATCAAGTCCGCTCGGCCGACGAGTGCTCCACCGGGCAAACCTCCGGCGAGGACTTTCGCAAACGTCGTCAGGTCGGGCACAACTCCGCAGACTTCTTGGAATCCACCGGGAGCAACTCGGAATCCGGTGATGACCTCGTCGAGAATAAAGACGGTCCCCTTTGCCTGAGTCAGTTGCCGCACGCCACGAATGAAGTTCGCTCGCGCGGGGACCGCTCCCCAACGCGATCCATTCCCTTCGTGAATGACGCAGGCTGGCTGATGTTCGTCGATCGCTTTCGACAGTGCTTCGAGATCGTTCGGCGGGACGATGACCAAGTCACCATAAACGCCGGGAGTGACTCCCGGAGTGTCGTACTCGGCGGCGGTTGCGACACCATTTGCAGAAGTAGTCGCGGGATGCGGCGGCTCGGACGAGATAATCACGATGTCGTGCCAGCCGTGAAAATGCCCTGCGAACTTGATGACCTTCGTGCGGCCAGTCGCGATGCGAGCCACTCGCAACGCCATCAACGTTGCTTCCGTGCCGCTGTTCGTGAATCGGATTCGTTCCGCAGATGGGACCAGCCTGCGAATCCGTTCGGCCCACTCAATCTCCAGTTCGTGACACGCACCGGGATGAGTCGACTTTGCCATTTGCTTTTGCACGGCTTCCACAACCGCTGGGTGCGAGTGCCCCAACAACATCGCTCCGTGGCCGGTCCAGAAGTCGATCAATTCGTGCCCATCGACATCGATTTTCTTCGATCCGCTCGCTTCATTGGCGAAAATCGGAAACGGCTGCAAGTATCGCGAATCGTGAGTCACACCACTCGGAAAGAGCTGCGAACTCCGTTCATACAACTTGGCAGAACCAGCAAACTTTTCGCGATAAGCGGCATCCAATCGACTGGTCTTAAGGGCTGTTGCTGTCACCGACATCAGAGGCTCCCGAAACGAATAAACTCAACCGCACCGTGATGGCGGCGAAGTATGACATCCCGGCGTCGATCAGCAAACGAGCCCACTGCGAATCAAACGCGATCGGCGAAAAGGAACTCGTCGAATTACGCGTGAAACCACGTGCGACACAAAAGTGCCAAGTCACGAGAACAATTTCATCACAGGCTTACCACCATCAACGATCTTGATCGGTCGACCGAGCGGGCTGATGTTTTCGTGGGCCGGATCGACGTCGAGTGATTTGCAAATCGATGTGAAGAGATCGTGAACCGTGACAGGGTCGTGATCGACGGCGCTCCCATCTTTCGTGGAGGCCCCGATGACTTGCCCCCCTTTCACGCTGCATCCGGCAATCGCAGCGTTGAAGACGCGCGGGTAGTGATCGCGTCCGCCTCGCGCGTTGATCTTCGGCGTGCGCCCGAACTCCCCCATCCAAACGACGAGCGTGCTGTCGAGCATTCCTCGCTCTTTGAGATCAGCGATCAGCGTCCCCATGCCGGGATCAACCGTGCCAATCAGTCGCGACGTGTTGCTGAAGACATCTTGGTGAGTATCCCAATTCCCACCGCCTCGTTGTGACGTGACTTCCACAAACGACACGCCCGACTCAACCAGTCGCCGAGCTAACAAACAGCCGCGACCGAATTCGTTGTTGCCATATCGATCTCGCAATGCTTGCGGCTCATCGTCAAACAAAAAGCGTTTCGTCTGTGGACTGAGAACCAATTTTGAAGCTTTCGAATAAAGCTGTTTGTGATTGGTCGCCACGGTTTGACCGCCTCGGTCGGAAAACTCTTTTTCTAACTGCCCGAGCAGTCCGAGTCGGCGATCGAACCGAGCAACGCTCGCCGATGCGGCGACGTTTTGCGGAAGCTGCCCCGGTTGATCAACAACGAAAGGTTCGTAATCAACACCGAGGAATCCGGCACCTTCTGTATTGCCGACCGACACAACAGACGGAAGTTCGTGCTCAACATCACCGAGCATCTTGGCAATGTTGCAGCCGAGCGACGGATACTTCACGGTTCCCGATGGCAGATAACCTGTGTGCATCTGCGAAGTCGCTCGTGGATGATTTCCTTCCTTGTTGGTCAGCGAGCGAATG
>CAIJTL010000936.1 GCA_903823545.1 uncultured Planctomycetaceae bacterium | reverse complement strand
TTTTCTCCTGCGATGAAAACTTCACTCGGCGCACAGAGAGCAAGGAGAGCGGGAACATCGCCGTACTTGACCGCCCCAGGTAGAAATTGTGGATCGTCAAACTCACTCAAGGAAGCAAAACGGAATCCAGCGGTATCGATGGCCGTCCGATCGATTGCCGAACCCGCAATCGCTTTCGCAGCGGCTGCCCATAGTCCAGCTTGGCCGACGCCCACGAGGCTTACCTTTGTCGCTCCATGATCGTCGCCTTTCACATACGAAATCAAAGACAAGACGTCGTGGACTCGTTGTGCGAATAACGCGTGGTTATAGCCGTAAGTGAACCCGGCGAATTGACGGGGCGTGTTAACTTTTCGGTTTCGGAGTGGGGCAGCTGTGCCACTAGGCATCAACTCGCCCGTTCCGAAAACGTCGCAAGTGGCGACGCTGAAGCCGGCGTCCAGCAGTGATTTGATTTCGTATTTCGGAGTCCCGTCAGCGTTAAATAGTCCCGACTTGCCCGACTCATCGATCCAAATCACGACTTGCTTGTTCCAGGTCTTCGGGTGCAAGAACACAATCGGGAGTTGTTCGTTGTACTTTTTCAGTTGGATCGTATCCCCGAAGTACCAGAAATTGCCGCGGTCTTCTTTCTTCAGTTTCGTTCGCTCAATTTCTTTGAACGACGGAAGTTCGCGACCGATGAGTGTTTTCCATGCAGTTCCGACGACGTCACGGAATTTCGTAGCACTGTTGGCATCGGTCGGAGTGAGCGCGGCAATTTGCTTCGTTTCATCCGCAGCGAGCGTCTTCGTCAGTGAGCGTTCAAACTCATCGCCGCTTGGCGGTTTCGGGTGGTCAGCATCGAATACTGTCAGCTCGGCTTGCGAGAGCGGTTTGAAATCCCCTTCGATGATCGGATCGGCGAAGCCGAGCTTTAGATGTTTATTGAAGAATGAATACATCGCCGCTCGGCTCGGCTGGTTGTAGTTGTGTGGGAAGTGCAAATAGGCGACCGCCGAGACATTGTCCTTAGCCCCGAGCATTTCATAGAGCTTCCTTAGCTCGGGCATCCCTTTGGACATAATCTCTTTCGTCCAGTCATCTGCGGCCGCCATGCCCAGGGGCTTCGGCGCGAAAAGCCCGGCCAGTTCAATGTTCCCTGTGTTGACTCGTAAAAGCGAACAGTTCTCGCAAGTGCAACCACCTTGCATCGCGGTCGAGACCATCACCGCCGGGAACTGTGCCGTGACTCGCGTGTCGATCGCGCTGAGCAAAAATGTTTGCGTGCCACCGCCGCTCGCACCAGTGACACCAATCCGATTTGGGTCAACGTCCGGCAAACTTTGGATGAAGTCGAGAGCACAGACCGAATTAAGCGTCTGCAAGCCCATCACACTTTGCAGCCGGAGTTCCGCTTGCGGACTAAAGAGTCCCCAAGCATCTGCTTTCTCCATGCTTGGGCGGCGTTCGCCATAACGATGAGCGACTTCAAAACTAATTTGCTGGCTGTCGGCGTATCCGATCATGTCGTAATGAAACACAACACAGCCCATGCGTGCGAGTTGAATGCAACGTGCTTGAAGTGGGTACCGTCCGGAGATTTCAAATCGCTCAGCCCCGACAACAATCTGCTGCTTTACCGCAGCTTCGCCCGCGTCGTAGAAGCGACCGTTGGCCCAATGTCCGTGAGGACACAACACGCCTGCCAACTTGCCGCTCTTCCCCTTTGGGCGGAACAGACTTCCGGTCACGAAAAATCCGGGAGCACTCTCGAAATAAACTCGCTCGACCGTGAAGTCCTCTCGCTCAACTTTGCCATGGATTACGGGCTTGAGCGCGGCCTTGGTCGGCATTGGCCAAAGGCCCTGCGAGATGAGCACTTGCTTGCGAACATAGTCGGCTCGCTTCGTCCACTCTTCTTTGGTGCCGGGAACTTCCAATGGGAAGTATCCATTGAGGTCTTTCAACGCACCCAGGCGTTTATCCTTGGGGGCTTCGCCATCGGGCAGCACCCGCACATCAGCAAACGCGAGCGAACCGGTCAAGCACAACGCGAGCACTAGCAAAAGGCGGGGCATACACTTTCTCCTTCAACTCGGTGGGATCGCGAGGCGCTTGTAAACGCCTCGAAGGACCGGAGATTTGAAGTGAGTTGCTGCCAGAACACAAACCATCGGACTGGTTTGATTGAGCGTTATCTCAACCATCAAACGCTATGACGCACAAGCAAGTGACTTTCAATGATTCGCCACTCGCTTGCGAGCCAAGCTGAATTGCCTGAATTTGTTCAGTTATTCCAGCGGATTGAAGACTAGACCAGTGAGCAGTTTCGGATAGAAAAACGTGCTCTTGGGAGGCATCTTCTCAAGCTTGCTGGCAATCACTTGAACGTGCTCAATCTCTGCTGGTGGAACAAGAACCGCGAGTTGGCAGCTCTTGGCGTGCTGTGCTTCAATGACTTCTTCCAAGATATGTGGGAATTTGAAAGTTGGATTTGCATCCGGGTACGCCTTCTTGAGGCAATGTTCGACAACGAGCTTGTGAAGCAATGCGACACCGAGGCCATGCCAGTCTTCGCTTTGTTCCGGAGCCAGGGTTTTCATTGGGCTTGCGTCAGTCACCCGACCAAACAGCCATTGGCCATCTTTAATTGTGCCAAAGCCGAAGACATTCTGGCCGCCATCTGCGCTGACCAGTTCCCATGCGGCCTTTGCACCGTCAGATCCTGCGCCACAGCTTTCAAATTCAAAGTTGGCGCTCAACGCAGTTTTCAACTCCTCCGCAGTGAGTTCCGGAAGTCCTGAGAACAATCGGTGCGTCGGCAGAATCGCCAGTCCTGGATCGCCCATGCCGACGAACATCATCAGTACAAAATTGGCGGGATGATTCTCGTTGATTTCATGGCCTTGTTCTTTCAGCCAACGGAGATAGTTGCAGGAGGTTTCGTAGCGGTGATGGCCGTCGGCAATGAAGATAGGCTGTGGCTTGAGTGATTCTCTCACTTGATTAATCGAATCACGATCGGTCACTGGCCAGATGCGGTGCTTAACGCCGAGGTGATCGGTCGCTTCGAGCGGGGTGAGTCCGATGATCGCCTTTTCAAGAATCGTTTGGGCCTTTGTTTCCGGGTCCGGGTACAAACCAAAGACCGGTGACAAATTCATTTTGGTTGCCTTGGTCAGCAACAATCTGTCGGCCTTTGGCCCAGAAAGAGTTTGCTCGTGTGGGTAAACACAGCCTTTGCCAAACTCTTCGAGACGGCAGCGACCGAGAAAACCTTTGCGGCAGTAGGTCTTACCTTCCCAAGTAAATTCTTGGTGATAGACGTAAAGTGCGTCGTCTGCTTCTCGCTGCCAGACTCGATCTTGTTGCCACTGCTTCACGAAGGCGGCAGCTCGGGTGTATTTGTCGTCGGGAGACGTGTCGCCAGGTTCTTCGCGGTTGAAGTCGACTCGGACAACGTTGCATGGATGCTTTTTGTAGAGCGCCGTGCGAAATGTTTCGTCGATGACGTCATAAGGAGGAGTGACGACGTCCGAAAGATCGCCGACCTGTGCCAAGTCATATCGCCACGCCCGAAATGGATTCACATCTGCCATGCTGAAAATGTTCCTTGAAAGTAATATCGCGGTGATGCCGCAAGTAGGTCACCGTCATCACTCTGCATGACGAGTTGAATGCTCGTTAACGCCAAGTGAAGTGATCGGGGGCGTCGCGAGTAACGCAGTGATTAAATAGAAAAGCGGGGCTTTACGACGCCTGTTGATCAGCCGCGAGTTGAGCCATTCGAATTGCAGGTTCGACGACTCGCTCCCAGTTGTCACGAAGGTAGTCTTCAGGGCCACCTTTTGCGGCCACGTACTGAGCAACCTTAATTGTCGGAATCATTTCGATCGCGTCCCACGGGCAGACGGTCAACTCGTAGGGGTCGGATTTTTTGGTTGGGATATGAACGCAGACTTCGCAGCCGACACAGCGTTCGACATCAATCTCGCAGAAGCTTTGCAGCACAGAAATCGACGCGCCTGGCACCTTCACGATGCAGTCCACTGGGCAGACCTCGAGGCAAGATTCGCAACCCGTGCAGTTGTCTGCATTGATGACGGCAACTTCTTTTGGCAACTTCTTCCGAGCACCCGCTTTGGCCATGATGTCCAACCTGTGAAGTTCAATGCTGCTAAAACGAGACGATTAGCAGTGGAGTCAACGTTATGAGCCTGTGTCAGTAGACTAATTGATAACCTGAAACCAGCATCGACCGTTCGTACCGAAAAGTGTCGGTCTAACCAGCCAAATACTAGAGGCCGCGTATTCTGAGCCGCTCAACGATTTCGGGCAAGTCGATCTGACATCGTTCTGCCAAACGACCGCCTTTTGAAAGGGACCACCGTGAATTCTTCTTCAAGCTCTCCGAAATCGTTCAGCCTTGCTGACTTACAGGCATTGATTGAGAAAATGTACTCGAGCAAAGACGCGGCTCGCGGTGTTGACGGCACTTTCATGTGGTTAATGGAAGAAATCGGCGAACTCGCAGCAGCATTGCGCGAAGGGACTCCCGAAGAGCTAGCGATGGAGTTTGCGGACGTCCTTGCCTGGCTGGCCACGATCGCCAATGTGGCCGGAATCGATCTCCAAGCGGCTGTCTTGAAGAAGTACGGTGCCGGTTGCCCCGGCTGTGGCCAGATGGTTTGCTCTTGTGACCTTAAGGAGAAGCCGTAGTCTTTGCGAATGATTTCACATGCTTCAAAAGTGGAGACGAGCAATGAGCCGATCGAATCCGGCGGGTTTGGGGTATCCAGGTTTGTCGCGACGGAGCGTTCTCCAAGCGGGCTCTATTGGCTTACTCGGGCTGGGGCTTTCAGAGCTATCTGTCCCTCGAACGATCGCCTCGCCGCAGCAAGTGACGCCGGTGAAATCGGTTTTATTTGTTTTTCTGACAGGCGGGCTATCGCATCAAGACAGCTTTGATTTGAAGCCGGAGGCCCCCGAATCAGTCCGTGGGGAGTTCTCACCGATTGATTCGCGCACGCCGGGACTCGCTATCTGCGAACATCTACCGAACCTCGCGCAGCAGTCCGATCAATTTGCAGTGGTTCGGTCGATTGGAACGGATAGCAACGGGCACAGTGAGGCATGTCACATGCTTTTGACTGGTCGTTTAGATGTTCCGGCCGGCTTCAACGTCAATAACGCACCTAGCCCAAATGAGTGGCCGTCGTTGCTATCGCAAGTGACTTATGCAACTCGCGGAAGAAACAATTTGCCGCCAGCGGTTGTGCTACCAGAGCCAAGCGTTAACGAAGCGGGAAGTGTTCGAGCGGGGCAATTTGCGGGTAAGCTTGGTCCAAAATGGGAGGCGTGGCATGTCGACATTGCCGCTCCTTGCACGCTGGGGAACGGAGCGTGTCCTAATTGCTTTCGATTTGATGACGACTCGTTTGAGCACGGATCTCCAACGGTTTTCGATACGCCGATGCTGACTCTGCCTGAGGGGGGCTCGCTCCGTTTGAATGACCGAGTCAGCTTGCTCGCGGAAATCGAGCAACAGCAGCAAAGATTGGAGAAGTCAGCAGACGCCACTCGTCTTGATCGGCATCGACTGCAGGCGCTATCCGTTCTTGCTGACTCCAAAACGCGACGAGCGTTTGATGTCGAGCATGCGGATCCCGCAACGATCGCTCGTTATGGAAACAACAAGTTCGGGTTGTCACTACTCATGGCCGCGCGATTGATCGAAGCGGGTGTCAGCCTTGTGCAGGTTAACCTTGGAAAGAACTCTTCTTGGGATACTCACCGGCGTAACTTCGTTAATTTGAAGAAGAACTTATTGCCGTATCTTGATCAGTCGGTTTCGGCTTTACTTGAGGACCTCGCCCAGAGTGGGCTGCTCAAGACGACCATGGTGATTCTGATGGGGGAGTTTGGTCGGACTCCGAAAATCAACAAGGATGCTGGGCGAGACCATTGGGGGCCGGCGAATTCAGCGTTATTCGCAGGGGCAGGAGTTCGCGGCGGAACAGTAATCGGAGCGACAGATAAGCTGGCGGCGTACCCGATTGCTGATAAACAAACGCCGGAAAACGTCGCTGCCACAATCTACGACACTTTGGGGATTTCGCGCCAATCGATGTGGGTCGACTTCGACGGTCGACCGCACGAATTCTATCGAGGGCTACCGATTCGCGAACTTTTTTGAGCGGTAGACCTGGCAACGATGCGTGCTAGTCGTTTCGCAACGCCATGCCGACTTCAGTCAACTTAGCTCTGATTTCATTGAGCGAGGTGACGCCAAAGTTCCGCACGGTCAGCAACTCATCTGCTGATTTCGCGACGAGTTCGCCCACGGAGGTAATCCCCAATCGGGAAAGACACTTTCGCGAGCGGACTGTAAGGTTCAAGTCGCTGACTGTCATTTCTAGTTTGGCACGTACTTCCGGCGTGACATCTTCGCGAGCTACTGAAACAACCGCAGTCGGCTTTCCCATTGAAAGCGATTGGCCAACGGTTAGGCCTCGCGATCCCATCATCTCGCGAACTTCCTTCAGAGAAGTTTCGCCGAAGTTTTTATTAGACAGCAATTCTGCTTCGGTGATTCGCGTGAGGTCACCTAGAGAGTGAATACCGGCACGATCAAGGCAATTGCGGCTCCGAGCCGAAAGTTCAAAGTCGGCAATCGGCACAAGAAGCACTGCCTCAAGTTCGCGATTTCGACGAACAGTGTCTTCGTCGAAGAACATATCACCAACAGCCTCGACGTCATTGAGGTAGAGGCGAGCTCTCTGGTTGGTCGGATCAAACTC
>CAIJTL010000935.1 GCA_903823545.1 uncultured Planctomycetaceae bacterium | reverse complement strand
GCGCTGCTCGCGAAAGCAGGTTACGTCAACATTTTCTCCGGCATTGAAGTCTATGTGAAGGTGCTCAGTTACGGAGCCGGTGTTGATTATTGTCTGTTCTTGATTGCCCGATACAAAGAAGAACTCGACGAAGGATCGACACTGAATGAGGCTGTTTCGAATTCTCTCGCCAAAGTGGGGCATGCTTTGGTGGCGAGTGCAGGAACGGTCATCTGTGGAATCTTCATGATGTACTTTGCTGAGTTTGGAAAGTTCAGCCAGGCTGGAATCGCCATCACGCTTGGTCTTGTTGTCGTCTTGGCTGCGTCTCTAACCTTTTCTCCAGCACTTCTCAGGATGGCTCGCCACTGGGCATTCTGGCCGAAAATTGCTGGGCAGAACTTACCTCGTACCGCTGGTTGGGTTTCGGCAACGTCGCTTTGGTCGCGAGTGTTTGACAGAAACCTCGTCCAACTGGCATGGAATCAGGTCAGTGATTTAGTCCGTGGTCGCCCAGGAACGGTATTGGTCGGCTGTTTTTTCGTCATGTTGCCGTTTGCCTGCATCGGCGTTCATTTTCACGGTTTTCTCAGCTACGGACTGCTTGCAGAGTTGCCTCGCAATACTCCGAGTGTCATTGGAAGTGAAGCCTTATCGCTTCACTTCCCACCTGGCATAGGTGGTCCGATGACCGTTCTCATTCACGACAAGACTGGGAGCTTTCTCAATGAGGACGAAGTCGGACTGAGCGATGCCGCGAAAGCGCTCGTCCAAAATTTGACCGAGTCGCTTCAGAAGAACAGCGAGCGTCTGCAACTTTCTGACGTCCGCAGTGTTCTGCAACCTTACGGTGGCGTAACGGCAGTTGCTGACGACGAATCTGCGCGGAAAGAAAGGTCACAAGGAATTGTGCAGACCGGCGGCATCAAGGGGCTTCTCAAAGGTGCCAACAAGCGTGTCGCTCAAGATCGCACGTTGAAACATTACGTTAGTTCCGTTGGCGAGTTCAAAGGAAAGATTCTGCGGATGGACTTGGTCTTACAAGAAGACCCGTTTGCTCGAAACAGCATTGCACAATTCGAGTCGATTCGGCAGTCAGTTCAGGCGGCAGTCCCGGCAGGAGTTGAGGTTTTTGCGATTGGTCCAACCGCCAGTATTCGCGACCTCAAGAACGTGACAGACCGAGACCAAATCCGAATCGACGTGTTGGTCTTGGGTGGAGTCTTCCTCATTCTGATTGTGCTACTGCGACGAGTGATGATCTCGCTGTACCTGATCATCAGCGTTTTCTTCAGCTATCTCGTGACGCTAGGTGTCACGTTCGCCGCGTTTTACTTGATGGCCCCCAGTGAGTTTGGCGGACTCGACTGGAAGGTTCCAATGTTCCTCTTCACGATCCTGATTGCGGTTGGTGAGGATTACAACATTTTCCTCATGACACGCATCGACGAAGAGCAGGCCATTCACGGCCCAACGGCTGGTGTCATTTCCGCTCTCCGGAAGACCGGAAGCATTATCTCAAGTTGCGGCATCATTATGGCAGGAACATTTTGCTCGCTGATGGCAGGTTCTCTTGCCGGTCTGCATCAACTTGGCTTTGCATTAGCTTTTGGCGTCTTGCTCGACACTTTCATCGTTCGGCCGGTTTTGGTTCCGGCGTTCTTAGTGCTGTTGCACGAAGGCCGCTTCAAGAGTTGGCGCCGTTTGATTGGCCGAGGCAATTGAGGAAAGACTGTTTCGAACGTCTATCAACCGATAGTTATCGGAGTTGAATGATGAGTTTGATGCTGCGATTTGTTCTGACTGGCATTGCTACGTTGCTCATCCTGGCAACAACGTCAAAATCAGTAATCGCTCAGGATGCTGTTCCTGGATGGCATTCAAATCTGACTCAAGCCCTGCGTTTGTCAGAAGAGTCCGGTAAGCCGCTCTTCATTGTCTTCCGCTGCGTCCGTTGACCGGAGTGCTGGATCTGGGATGGGCAGGTTGCTCAGGAAGACCCCGAAATCAGAGACCTGCGCGGAAAATATGTCTGCGTCAGAGTCACGTCGATGAACGGCGTCAACTTGCGACGTTTTGAGTTCGATTACGACGCGACGTGGACCGCTTTCTTCACTGACTCGAAGCTCAATGTTTACAGTCGATATGGTGGTCGTGATCAAGGAGATCCTGAAGCACGGCTCAGTAAACCATCGTTGCTGCATACGATGAATCAAGTGCTAGCGGCCCACGAAGAAGTACGTACTCTTCGAGCGGCCGGGAAAATTGTTCCGTTTCCCGCGAAGGAGGATGCTGGCACCAAAGCATCGGGAAATGAGTCATCCAATTCTCAGAATTCACCGACCATAAGGCGGGAATCATCGAAGGGGGCGATTCCGCTCTTTCAACCAATCCCAGAGGACATCAAAAAACCGGAAGAGATGTCGCTGCTGAAGAAGGGACATCAAGGCTGCATTCACTGCCATCAGGTCAAGGAATATAGCTTCTTGCAGGCATTTCATGATGGCCGCTTTGAACGCGAGTTGCTCTTCACGTTTCCTTACCCAGAAGCTTTGGGGATCGAAATCAATCGCCACTTTGGGCATCGTGTGGCAACCGTTCGTTCAGAGTCCCCCGCGGTAAACGCCGGATTCCAAGCAGATGATGAAATCGTGCAAATAGACAACGTCCCTGTTCGATCAGAACTCGACATTCGATGGGCCTTGCACAGATTGCCGCAGGCGACAACGAAGGTGACAGTACTTGTTCGACGTAGCAGTACTCGTAGTACGAAACCTAACTTGCCAGATTCGCCTGATGACCAGAAGTCGTCGAGCAAAACAATGCCGTCAACGATTGTGGGGTTCGAGCTTGGCTTACCAAATCGCTGGCGTGAAAGTGAATTAGGATGGCGCAAATCCTCTCGCAGTATTCCGGTCGATTGGGGCTTTCGAGCAGCACCGATGACTGCCTCACAACGCCGGGATGCGCAACTTCCCGCCGAGGGGTTGGCCATCCGAATTCTCTCCGTCAAGCCTCGCGGCATCGCGGCGATATTGGGTCTTCAAAAAGACGACGTACTGGTCGCCGTCGATGGCGAGACGAGAGTTCGTACGTTGGAACAAATACGATCGGACATTCTCCGCCGATTCTCACCCGGTGATGAAATTCGGCTGACGATTCGTAGAGGCGAAGAAACACTCGAAGTGAAAGGCAAATTCCCGCCGTGGTTCACCGAAGAGACCTCCGTCCCATAGAATTCGCCTCACCGCCCCGCAGTTAAATCCTGCCGAACTCAGCCGCCGACAACTAGGCACATTAAGCTGCGATCATCCGCTTCACCCGGAGCCGCGAATGATTCCAGTCGTGTCCAGATTTTTTGCGCGATCGATGATGCTTCAATGTGTGGGACAGCGCGTACTGCCTGCAGGATGCTATGAGTTCCAAAGAACTCACGCTGCCGATTTCTCGCTTCCGAGATCCCGTCACTGAAGAAGACAAGAACATCATTCGGACGCAGAGCAAAAGTTGTTTCGGAGTACTCCGCGTCCTCGGTCACACCAAGCAAGATGCCTCGTTCCTCAAGT
>CAIJTL010000934.1 GCA_903823545.1 uncultured Planctomycetaceae bacterium | reverse complement strand
GTTGAACCGCAAATGCGCAACTTCAAAACTCACGCTGCGGGTTATTAAAGAAGTTTTGAAGCAGCTTCTACCGCTCTGCCTTCAAAAGCATGAACCCGGTGATGTGACACCACCGGGTTCATGTTTTTTCCGACCTCGGTCATTGAGCATCAGTCATTTGGCTCTTTTTCAAATGGCCGACACACAACAACGTCGATCGTTCACTCGTACTTAATCTCACAAGGCATTGAGCTTGTCGAGGATGTCAGTCGAGAGTGCAAACAACTCGTGAATCTCGGCGAGCGGGTCGGCAATCAGATCGACTCCTTGGTTGCCTGCGACGGTGTCCGTTCCACCTTGGCCATCAAGGTTGTCATCACCGTCTTGGCCAAGAACGATATCGCTGCCACCGCCACCTCGGATGTTGTCGTTGCCGTCACCGCCAACCAGGATGTCGTCGCCAGCCGCTCCGTTGATCGTGTCATCGCCATCGGCTCCATCAACGAGATCTTTGCCCGCTCCAGCCATGATCACGTCATTGCCGTCGCCGCCATTGATAGTGTCATCCCCATCGTCACCGGAGATCGTGTCGTTGCCGTGATCGCCTCGGATCTTGTCATTACCAACGCCACCGACAATCAAGTCATTGTTAAACCCGCCATCGAGCGTGTCATCACCGTCGCCACCGCCGAGCGTATCGAGTCCGTTACCGCCAAGCAGGCTGTCGTTACCGGTCAGCCCCAACAGACTGTCGTCACCCTCGTTGCCATTGAGCGTGTCGTTGCCAAGCCCGCCATCGACCGTGTCGTCGCCGAGACCGCCATTCGCGATATCGTCTCCGTCACCACCACGCACAGTGTCTTGGCCTTCGTTCCCATCGACGGAGTCGTTACCCGCTCCGCCATCGACGGTGTCATTGCCAAGCCCACCGCTGAGCGTGTCATTCCCGCCGCCACCGTTGAGCACGTCCTTGCCAGCGCTACCGAGTAACGTCTCATCCCCGAGGCCGCCATTGACCGTGTCGTTCCCATCGCCACCGTCCATGATCAACCGGACGTTCCCAATCGGGCTGCCGACGGCACTCAGCAGGTCATCGCCGCTGCCACCTTGAATCGAGAGCAGCACGCCGTTGACCAGCGACAGGTCACCGACGTTGACCGTGTCATCGCCGCTACCACTGTTGATAAACACGCTGTTGAAGGTCGGCCCGACTGTGACCGTGCGACCAAACTCACTCACGGTCAACAAACCATTCGCGTTCTGTCCCACGCTGAAGACGTTGCTCGCTCCGTTACCGTTGACCAGCAACGTATTGTCCCCATCCGTGTCCCCCAAAACATCGTTACCGCTGCCAGCCCCTTCCCAGATGACGGTGTCGTGGCCGTTACCACCATTGATTGAATCAACGCCTCCCTGGCCGTTGAGCGTGTCATCGCCATCTTGGCCATTGAGCGTATCGTTTCCCGCTCCTCCCAATACGCTGTCGTTACCCGCACCTGCGTTGACTGAATCGTCACCTGCTCCGCCGCTGATGAAGTCGTCGGTGTCCGTCGCAATGAGTGTGTCGTTGCCTTCGCCACCGATGAGTGTATCAGCCTGCGGGCCTGGCGGTGGCGGTGGAGGTGGCGGTGGAGGTGGAGGTGTAGGTGGTGTGGCGTTGTTGACGATGCCGTCACCGCCGAGTGCCGAAAATGACGAGCCAGGAACGGACATCGATCTGACAAGCACTCCTGTTCGACTAAAGACATCGATGAAGCCGTTCGTCGAACCCAAGTAGATCTCACCATTGATACCCGCGGCTCCGAGATACGAGTTGCCTCGCCCGGTGGAGGGTGTGAATGAGAACGAGATCAGTCCCGTCGCTGGATCAATCAGGTGAACTCGGTTGTTACCGAAGTCTGTTGCCACCAACACATCAGGACCACCGCCACTCACGGCACCTAACCCGCCAATGATGCTGTTGCCTGGATTGAGCCCGTCGATGTCGAGGATACTAGTCACGGTATCCGTCGTCAGATTCGCGATCACGATGTCGCCCGCACCAACACCAGCATAAACCATGATGTAGACGTTGCCATTCAGCGTCGCGATCGCATCAACATTGCCATTTAGTCCCACGATTGTGTGTGTCGTGATGATCGCGCCGGTGTTGGGGTTAAGTTCGTAAACCGGATTATTGCCGATTAGGAAGAAGACCGAGGTTCCGTCGTAGGCCAGTCCAGCCGGACCAGTGGCATTAGCGACGGGAGCAGGAAACGAATTCAGTACCGCGCCTGTAGTCGGATCAATCTCATTGATTACACCGTTTGAGACTCCAAAGAGTCGCAAAGGGTCGTCATCCGTGATTAAGCAAAAGCCTTGAGAGACTGAGATGGCAGTACCACCAACTGGATTGGTCAGATTGACCAAGAAGAATTCATTTCCTTCGATTCTCACATCGCCATTCACAGTCACAGTGAATGTTGCTGTGGTTTGCCCCGCAGCAAATTGGACTGTTCCACTCGTGGCAACGTAGTCGGAACCTGCAAGCGCAGGACCATCGGCAGTGGCATAGCTGACTTGTTCGATACCAGTGGCCGGTTGCGAAAGCGTGATCGTAAAGGTCGCGACTTGCGTTCCGGTATCACCTTCTGCGGCCAGAGTCACTGAATCAACCGAGAATGTCGGCAACACGACGGGGGCCGTGTTCGTCGTCCGCAACAAGTCGTTTCCGGCACCGCCATCCAACGAGTCAGGGCCACCCAATCCAAACAGTGAATCATTACCTGCTTGGCCAAGCAAAGTATCTGCACCGCTACCACTGTTCGGGGCTGATTCAAAATCGTCGTAGATCGCATCGTTATCACTGCCACCGAGCAGGCGGTCGTTTCCGCTGCCCCCTTCGATCGTGTCATTGCCACTACCGCCATTCACAAGGTCGTTCCCATCGTCGCCCTGGAGGCGGTCATTGCCGGATCCACCGAGCAAGCTGTCATCGCCTGCTTGACCGCTGACGAGGTCGTTGCCCGCTTGGCCATCGATGGTGTCGTTACCGACGCCGCCAAGGAGCGAGTCGTTTTTCTCGCCGCCGATGATTGAATCATTCCCCGCTTGGCCGTCGATGGTGTCTGTGCCACCGTCGCCGTTGAGTGTGTCGTTGCCGTTGCCACCCAACAGCGAGTCTTCGCCGTTCGCGGCCATGACGCTGTCGTCACCGTTGCCAGCATCGACGGTATCGCTGCCGTTGCCGGCGAGAACCGTATCATTGCCGTCACCGGCTGTGATCGAATCAGTGCCGTCACCACCGAGCACACTGTCGTTACCAGTCCCAGCACGAATACTGTCAGCACCGTCACCCCCATTGAGCGTGTCATCGCCACCTTGGCCGTCGATCGTGTCGCTGCCGTCGCCGCCGAGGATGCTGTCTCGAAAGTCGTTGCTGCCGGTGATCGAGTCGTCGCCGTTGCCGGCGTTGACGCTGATACTCGTTAGGCTCGTAAAGTTCGCCGCGAGGACTGGGCTGAGATCGATATTGTTTTCAAGATCGCCACCCGTAATCACGATCGAGTGGATCGAGCTGGCCGGAACGCTCCCTAAGCTTGTGAGCGGTTTCAATATCCCGCCGTTGCTCGAAGTCTGCACCAACAAGTTGCCGTTGAAAGAACCGACACTCACGTTCTGATTGGTGTCGAGATGAATGTTGAGCTCAGTGCCAACGATCAGCGCGGACCCCGAAAGCAGTGAGCGAGTTTCAAGCTGCTCGGCTTGCGCGGGAACTTTGGCTGACGCCAAGACAGAGTTTCGACGTCGAGGCCAGTTCTTCAACCAAGATCCGATGCGCATGATCGCTCCTCCTTGCAGGGATGGCTTCCCAAACAATCACATCGAACCACCGGCCCGATGTGCTCCGAACAGTCGTTGATGCCGAACGCTCCGGAATTGCTCCGCAGGCACGGCGTATGACGTAATCCACACGTTCGTTCTGACCGGGTTTCTCAGGTCTCGCCGGTCATCGGCAAGAGATTGGTCATCCTGGATAGAACGAACAGACGGGTTCTCAGGGTGAGCTATCGGCCCGGATGATCGCTCCGCGCGACAAATCTATTCCGGCTCGCTACACGCCGAGCCTCATGCAGATTGGTCACAACCGATACCAGCCGTATGAGCCGAACGACCGTAACCGCTGGCAGTCGTCCAGAAACGAAATCAGCCCGGTGAGTTCAGGTCACCGGGCTGATATGGGCAGAGAAGACAAGAGAAGAGATTTGTCGTTGGTTATTGATCATCGGTCATTGGACATTTCGGAGGTCGAAGAGTTCTCTTCACCCGATGATCAATGACCAACGACCAATAACCAACGATCAATTGCCCCGTCTTTTAACTCCATGTATGTCTCACAGCGCATTCAACCGATCGAGGATTTCCAACGAGAGCGTAAACGCTTCGTGAATCTCGGCGAGCGGATCGGCAATCACATCGTTGCCTTGATTGCCAGCGACTGTGTCGGTTCCGCCTTGGCCGTCGATGTTGTCATCGCCGTCTTGGCCAAGAACGATATCACTGCCGCCGCCGCCACGGATGTTGTCGTTGCCATCGCCGCCGACCAGGATGTCGTTACCAGCCGCTCCGTTGATTGTGTCATCGCCGTCGGCTCCAGCGACGAGGTCGTTGCCGAGTCCTGCTACGATCAAGTCGTTGCCATCACCGCCGTTGATGGTGTCATTGCCATCGTCGCCAGAGATGAAGTCGTTACCGTGATCGCCACGAATCTTGTCATCCCCGGTGCCGCCTGACAGAGAGTCGTTATTGAACCCGCCATCGAGCGTGTCGTTGCCGTCACCGCCGCTGAGCGTATCGAGTCCGTTTCCGCCGAGCAGACTGTCGTTGCCGACCGCACCCAACAGGCTGTCGCTCCCATCGTTGCCGCTGAGCGTGTCGTTTCCGGCACCGCCATCGACGGTATCGTCACCGACGCCACCGTTGGCGATGTCGTCTCCGTCACCACCACGGACGATGTCTTGTCCCACATCGCCATCGACGGAATCATTCCCCGCTCCGCCATCGACGGTGTCGTTACCGATTCCGCCGCTGAGCGTGTCATTCCCGCCGCCACCGTTGAGTGAGTCCCTCCCAGCACTCCCCAGCAACGTCTCATCACCAAGGCCACCAAGAACAGTGTCGTTCCCGTCGCCACCATCCATGCTCAGTCGCACGTTCTCAATTGGACTACCGACAGCACTCAGTAAGTCATCGCCGCTGCCCCCTTGAATCGAGAGCAGCACGCCGTTGACCAGTGACAGGTCACCGACGTTGACGGTGTCATCGCCAGTCCCCGCGTTGAGCGTGATCGTGTTGAAGGTCGGCCCGACCGTGACTGACTTGCCCAACTCACTGATCGTCAGCAAGCCGTTCGCGTTCTGGCCCACGCTGAAGATGTTGCTCGCACCGTTGCCGTTGACCAGCAATGTGTTGTCACCGACCGTGTCTCCCAAGGAATCGTTACCGCTACCGGCACCCTCCCAGATGACCGTGTCATGGCCGTTGCCACCATCCAACACATCGGTGCCAGATTGGCCGTTAAGTGTGTCATCACCATCTTCACCAAACAGAGTGTCATTCCCCGCCCCCCCTTGAATGGAGTCATCCCCCGCTCCAGCGTTGACCAGATCGTTGCCGACTCCGCCGTTGATGACGTCAGCGAACGGACTCCCCAAAACCGTATCCTCTCCGTCTCCGCCGATGAAGGTGTCACCCTGCGTATCGGAGGTGACGACTGGTGGTGGAGGTGGCGGAGGCGGTGGCGGAGGCGGAGGTGGCAACACATTGTCGTCGGTCGTGAGGTTGTCCATCGCGAAGCGAGTGCCGCCACCACCACCGGCGATCGAGAAGTCCGCCACAGCTCGAACGATCGGAGTCCCTGAGTACGAGAACGTCCCTTCGACGAAGAGGTTAATCACGGTCAATGGGACGTCAGTCGTTTGAACCAAGGTGTTTGCCGAGTCGAAGAGCTGCACTCGCACGCCGATGGGAATTGAGGGCACCGTTGTGCTGCGAGCGATGCCGAAGCTGAGCGTCACGATCGGAGTTGCAAAGTTCATTGTCAGCACACCGGATGAAGTCCCCTCCAAGTTCGGCGGCTGGATCACCGTCGTGAGCGAAGGTCCGGTCGAAGTATTAAAGATGGCATCGGTGCTGGGCACACCACCAACGGTGAAGGAGAAGGTCGTGCCTTCGACCGAGAGGCCATCAATCGGTTGCGTTGGGACTTCATCAAACGTGATCGTGTTCACCAGATTGGAAACACCTGATGTGAGTCCGCTGGGACCATCGTTGATGGTGCAGACTCCTTGAATGTCGAGTCCCGTGACGTTGACCAAGTTGGAAAGTTGCACGAAGAAGAATTCCGTCGATTCGACAACGGTATCGCCGACAATCGGGATCGAAATCGTTTGGCTCGTTTGGCCGGGAGCAAACGTGACTGTGCCCGTTGTCGTTTGATAATCCTGCGGCGCGAGAGCAGTTCCGTTCTGAGTTGTGAAGTTCGCGGTGACCGTCTGCGTTGATGCCTGAGACAACGTCACTGTGAAGTTCGCGTTCGACGTACCGGCATCACCTTCGAGGATTGTGACATCGTTAATCGAGATCGTCCCCAAGACGCCCGGTGCATCGTCGTCGATGATCGTGGCTAGGCCCTGTGCTCGACCAATTTGCCCATTCGTGGGATTTGACAAGGCAATATTAAATGTTTCGTCCCCTTCTTGGGTGGTGTCGCCAAGCACGTTGACCGAGATCGTCTGCGTCGTGGTTCCGGGAGCGAACGTCAACGTGCCGAACGTGCTGACGTAATCTGCGCCAGCGGTCGCTGTCCCATCTTGTGTCGCAAAATCGACCGTCACAGTCTCAAGTGCAGGTGCAGTCAACGTGACCACGAAGCTCAAGGCGTTTGTGCCGGTATTTTGTTCGGCGATTGATCCCGTCGCGGCAATCACGATGTCCGGCAACGCGCTATACATGAAGTCGTTGCCAGTGCCGCCATTCATCGTGTCTGCACCGCCGCCGCCGATCAATGTGTCTTGGCCAGCTTGTCCTTGGATGAGGTCATCGCCCAGCCCGCCATTCTCGAAGTCGTTTCCTGAACCGCCCAAGACTTGATCTGCATCATCACCACCAAAGAGCCGGTCGTTTCCCGCGTCTCCATTGAGTGTGTCTGTCCCCGCCTGGCCAGTGAGCGAATCGTTGCCTACTCCACCGAGGAGTGAATCGTTTCCCGTTCCACCATCAATCGTGTCATTGCCCGCTTGGCCGTTGATCGTGTCGTTGCCCGTTCCGCCGGTGAGCGAGTCGCGCAGTTCTCCGCCGAGGATCGAGTCATCGCCCGCGCCACCATCAATCGTGTCGGCTCCGCCGTCGCCATTGAGCGTGTCGTTGCCGTTACCACCTTGCACAGAGTCTTCACCGTTGCCAGCGAAGAGGCTGTCGTCTCCGTCACCAAGATCAACGATGTCACTGCCGTTACCGGCATCGACTGTGTCATTGCCGCCGCTTGTCGTGATGTTGTCTGTGCCATCGCCACCGAGAACGTTGTTGTTACCGCTACCACCCCGGATGACGTCAGCACCGTCGCCACCGTTGAGCGTATCGTTGCCACCTTGGCCATCGATTGTGTCATTGCCATCGCCGCCATGAATGTTGTCAGCGAAGTCGTTGCTGCCGGTGATCGAATCGTCGCCGTTACCGGCGTTGACGTTGATCGTTCTCAAGTTCGTGTAGTTCGCCGCCAGGACGGGGCTGAGGTCGATGCTGTTTTCCAGATCGCCGCCGGTGATCACGATGGATTGGATCGAACTAGCCGGAACACTCCCGATGCTAGCCAGCGGTTGTAGCAAGCCGCCGTTGCTGGAAGTTTCCAACAACACGTTGCCGTTGAACGAACTGAGGCGCACGTTCTGGTTGGTATCCAAGTGGATGTTGAGTTCGGTCCCGACAACCAAGGCAGAACCCGACAATAATGCACGTGGTTCCAGCCGCTCTGACTGAGCGGGAACTGCGACTGACGCCACCGATGAGTTCCGACGTCGTGGCCAGTTCTTCAACCAAGATCCAATGCGCATAATGACTCCTCCTTGCGGTTGCCGTAATGAGGCGATCGACGTCAGGCGTCCTTGCCCAACGCAGCTCGGATCGTCCGGTCGCTCCGAACGTTCTTTGTTTGCCTCTTAGGTTCTGTCTAATGCAGACTCCGTCGATTCGCACTGACCTGATTTTGCGGCAAGAAACTGTCGTCGTGCTTAACCGCGACAGGGCGAATAAACGGATTCTGACGGTCTGCTATCGACCGGATAACCGCTTGGCGCGACAAATCTGCACACCATCGTCACAGACCGAGAATCAGGCAGATTGGCTACAACCGGTGCTGTCTAATTTGATAGAAACACTCAGCCGATCCAAACATTCAACGCAGTGCGGAAAGTCCCCGTATCCGGCACAGCTTAAACCCGAAACAACTCTGTGCAGTCTCGCTGGCGTCATCAATTTCTCAGTGAACACCAAGGGGAAGGAGACCACGCATGCAAACAGGCAATCCCCTCAGTTTGCACCGCCGATTCACGGTCGTAAAAGGTGACAGACTACGGTCATGTTTGACCGGCACTTTTTGCCACAAAGAGTTGTGGGGCGAGGCGGTGCCTCTTCATTTGCCGACCGCAGTCGTCGGAAACCTGCTGGAGTTTGGTATGTGAGGCCCGGCCCCTCACTATGTTTTCCACGTCATAAACTGCCGCTAAGCGACCCCCAGGAAGAGTGCGTACTGTTCGGGTTCAAAGCCGATGAAGATTTTCTTGCCGCGGCGAATGATCGGCGCTCGCAGGAATCCGCTCGGGCCGATGATCAGCTTGAGGAGATCGGCGTCAGCGATGTCCTGTTTTTTGAATACGATTTTGTGAACGGTCTTGCCGCGAGCGATCCACGCCTCGTCCGCTTGTCGAACAAAGGCAATCGCCTCCTTCGGTTCAAAGCGAGTCTTACGAGCGTCGATTGTTTCGCCGATGGCGACTGAGTTCGATGCCATAAAGTCTTGCGACTTCGTGCAGGTTTGGCAGTTCTTGCGGTGATAGTACCAATCGATTTTTGCGGGCATGATGATTCCTTGGCTTTCGTTCGACAGGGCGTCTCATCGGGCTACACTGCGGTTGATTTTCGACATAGTGAAATCTTTAACCCACGAGACAACGCGATGAATAGCGAGCAACTCAAAGCCAAACAAGCACCGCTCAAAGCCCGTTACAAAGAAGAGCCAAAAACTGCGCAAATCACGATGAGTGCCTCAGGCAGTCTCGGCAGCGATACGATCACCTGTGATGTCGTCGCACCGAATGGAGCGATCAAAGCAGGCCTCCATCCACTCGCTGGAGGCCACGAAGAATGGGCCTGCTCCGGCGAGATGCTTCTTCAATCGCTCGTCGCCTGCGCGGGAGTCACATTGAAGGCTGTCGCCACGGCACTCGAAATCCCGCTGCGGGGCGGTCGAGTGATCGCCGAAGGTGACATGGACTTCCGAGGCACTTTAGGGGTGAGCAAAGAAACCGCGATCGGGTTTCAAAATGTCCGCCTTCGTTTTGAACTCGACAGCGACGCCTCACCAGAACAAAAGCAAAAGCTGTTGTCCCTCACTGAGCGATTCTGCGTCATCTATCAAACCTTGAAGAACCCTCCCACGATCAATAGCGAAGTCGTTTGACGAACCGTTCGGCGAGGCGAATGAACTCAAGACATGCGAAGAAGTTCCTATCGTATGTCGCCTACGATCAAGACGGTTTTCCGTAGGAATCTTTTCATGCAAACAACTCCGATTTTTTCCCGCCGCGATCTCCTCGCGACTGTTGGCACTGGGATCGGCTATCTCGCGCTGCCAGAGTTATTACAGGCTGACGCGTCGCGGTCGTCTGCGAGCGCGAATCCTCTTGCTCCACGGAGCCCGCACTTTGCGGCTCGAGCCAAGCACATTGTGCATGTCTATTTAAACGGAGGACCGTCGCAGGTTGACACATGGGATTACCGTCCCGAGCTGCAGAAGTGGGGTGGGAAGAAGCTGCCGTTGGGGAACCTTACGACGGAACGCGAGACCGGTGTGGCGCTGGCGTCGCCGTTTCAGTTTCGGCAGTACGGCGACAGCGGATTGTGGTGCAGCGAAGTCTTTCAGCAGACCGCCAGCCAGCATGCGGATCGAATTTGCGTCATCAAGTCGGTCTATGCCAACACGCCCAATCACGAGCAGAGCATGCGGCTGATGAATACCGGCGACGAGCGGCTGTCGCGGCCGAGTTACGGTTCCTGGCTGACTTACGGACTCGGCTGCGAGAACCAAAACCTGCCCGGCTTCGTGACGATGTGCCCCGGTTTGCCGGTTGCCGATTCCTCGAACTGGCGCAGTGCGTTCCTGCCGGGCATCTATCAAGGGACGTATCTCGACACGCGCAAGACCAAGGTCACGGAGCTGATCGCGAACATCCAAAGCCCGCGCACTCCTCAAGCCGATCAGCGTCGGCAGCTCGACTTGCTCGCGAGCCTCAATCGTCAGCATCAAGCCACGCGCCGCGACGACCCGAATCTCGAAGCGCGGATTCAATCGTTCGAGCTGGCGTATCGAATGCAGATGGATGCGACCGATGCTCTCGACATCTCGCAAGAAACACAGGCGACTCAAGACCTCTACAAAGCCAACACGCTTCACGGTCGGCAACTACTCATCGCGCGGCGATTGATCGAACGGGGCGTGCGAGTGATTCAGTGCTATCACGGCGACGTGCAACCGTGGGACTCGCACAGCAACCTCGCCGCCGAACATCGTAAGCTCGGGAATGAGATCGACGGCCCGATCGCGGCGTTGCTAACCGATCTCGGGCAACGCGGGTTGCTCGATGAGACGCTCATCATTTGCGGCGGCGAGTTCGGTCGTACTCCGGTGGTCGAGATTCCGATCGGCGGCGGCAACCCAACGGGCCGAGACCACAATCATCACGGCTATTCGGTCTGGCTCGCGGGCGGCGGCATCAAGGGGGGCTTGGCGTATGGCTCAACCGATGACTTCGGCTTCCGCGCCGTCGAGAACCGAGTTCACGTTCGCGACATCCACGCCACGATGCTGCATCTCATGGGCTTCGACCATCGTAAACTCACCTACCTCCATGCCGGTCTCGACTTCCGCCTGACGGGTATCGAAGAAGCTCATGTCGTGAAGGAGATTCTGGCTTGAATCGACGGATCAGAGTTGTGGCTTTTGTTGTTCCGGTGTTTGCGACTCCTCTCTTTGCAGGTGCGAGCGAGCTACCACCATCGGCTTCGTTGATGCTCAAACAGACGTGCTTCGAATGTCACAACAAAGAGACCGCTGAAGGTGGGCTGGATATCACGGCGTTGTCGTTTGAATTGAGTGACCGAGCGATGCGGGAGCGTTGGGTGCGCATCCATGATCGCATCGAGAAAGGCGAGATGCCGCCGAAGTCTGAAGCTCTTCCGCAAGTGCGGCGCGTCGAATTGGTGAAGCAGCTCACGGGGGCAATCCATGATGCAGATCTTGCTGACATCAAGGCTCATGGTCGCGGTCCACTGCGGCGGCTCAATCGGGACGAGTACGAGCAGAACCTGCGCGATGTTCTCAAGCTGCCGCAGTTGGATATTCGGGACATGCTGCCCGAAGATCGCGAAGGGCATCGTTTCAACAAGACTTCGGAAACGCTCGACATGTCGCGCGTGCAGTTGGCCGCCTATCTCGATGCCGCCGATGCCGCGTTGCGACAAGCGATGGCCGACGGCCCCAAGCCGCCGCCTGCCACCAAGTTTCGAGCCGTCGGTACGAGCCTCTTCCCAGAACGATCCACCTTCGGCGAACGCGAGGCGATGTTCTTCGCCAAGGACAACAAGGTCGTCGACGGCAAACGACTGGATGAGTTGAAGGACGATCCGGCGGTGGAACTCGCATTGTTTCGGTCGGCGCACTGGCCGTACTACGGATATCCGCGCGGCTTTATCGCCAAGCTACCGGGCGAGTACCGCGTTCGCTTTTCGGCTCGCGCGGTGTTGCAGGTGAAGGGTTACGAACTCAATCCCGCATCGCAGCCCGTGCCGATGACTTTTCGAGCCCGCAAGCCATCCGGTCCTGATGTCTCCGGCGACGTCCGCGCGACGGGCGGCATCATCGACATTCAACCGACGGTCGCGACCTACGAAACGACGATCCGGCTGCGCGAACGTGAGACCTTCGAGTACAGCCTGCTCGGCCTGCCCGTTCCGCTCGCTCGCAACGTGAACGGTGGACCGCCGACGTACCGCTATCCGCCGTTCCCCGAAGGAGGCCAACCGGGCGTCGCGTTTCAGTGGCTCGAAGTCGAAGGCCCAATCTCATCCGACGAATGGCCGCCGCCATCACACCGCGTGCTGTTCGATGAACTAAGCGCCGAGATCCTCATGAACCGCAAGGCGCTAGCCGCGGGTTCTGCTGCTTCTGCCGATCAGAAACCGGACGCTAGCGCGTTCCGGCTGATAGCCTCTTCAGACATTGCTGAAGCCAAACGCTTGCTGCGTCGCTTTGTAGATCTCACCGCGCGCGAGCCGGTATCGGAAGACGCACTGCGGAGGTTTGATCGGCTCATCCTGAAGAGGCTTGATGCAAACGACCCATTCGGCGACGCGGTGTTGGCTGGATACCAGGCATTCCTTTCATCGGGCCACTTCATCTACCTGCGCGAGCCCGTCCGCCCCGACGATCAGTTCGCGATCGCGTCGAGGCTGTCGCATTTCCTGACCAACACGCGACCCGATGCCACGTTGCTGGAACTGGCTCGGACGGGACAGCTTCGTGATTCCAAAACATTGCAAAGCGAGACGAACCGCCTCATTGCCAGCGTCGGCTTCAAGAGGTTCATCCAGAACTTCACCGACTATTGGTTGAGCCTGCGTCATGTCCGCCGCGATGAGCCCGATCTCCGGCTCTACCCCGAGTACCGGTTCGACGATTACCTCGTCGAATCGATGGAACTGGAGACGCGGGCGTTCGTCAGTTCGATGATCCGCGACAACCTGCCGTCGCGAGTGCTCGTCGATGCCGACTTCGTGTTCGTCAACGATCGACTCGCGCAGCACTACGGCCTACCCGAGAGAGCCGGGATCACAGGCTCGGCCATGCGGAAGGTCATGTTGCCAAAGGAAAGCCCGCTCGGCGGCCTGCTGACTCAAGCTGCCATTTTGAAAGTCACTGCGAACGGCACGTCGACATCGCCCGTCGTGCGCGGCGCCTGGATCATGGAACGACTCATCGGCGAACCACCGCCGCCACCGCCCGCGAGTGTGCCCGCTGTTGAACCCGACATCCGCGGTGCCAAGACCATTCGCGAGTTGCTCGCACTGCATACGAAGTCGGAGAGCTGCGCGGGATGCCACGCTCGCTTCGATCCTGTCGGCCTCGCACTGGAGAGCTTCGACATCCTCGGCGGCTGGCGCACGCGGTATCGCGGCATCGAACAAGGCGAGCGCATCAGCGGCATTGATCGAGCCGGACACGACTTCTCCTACACGCTCGCCGAGCGCGTTGATGCTGGCGGCCAACTCCTCGACGGTCGTCGGTTTCAAAACATCCGCGACCTGAAGGCAATCCTTGCCAGTAATCCGCGACAGCTCGCCCGCAATCTGTTGCACCAATTCACGCTCTACGCGACCGGCACCCCCGTTCGATTCGCTGACCGCACCGAGATTGAATCCCTACTTGATGCCTGTGGGACGGACGGCTACCGCGTCCGCGATCTCCTTCACGCCCTCGTGCAAAGCAAGATTTTCCTCGGTCACGACAAGATCGAATAACGTCCGATCGAAAAGTGACGCGAGTAACTCACACTTCGAGTTCGTGAATTCTTCGCAGTTCAGGCGGCTCGCCTGCCACATTTCACACAAAAACAGACTTCAGGAACTTCGCGACTCTAATTCTTCGGCGGCTCAGTCACCTTGATCGTCACCGGGCGGCTGGCCATTGAAACGAGTGTGTTGGGGCGGTCCTTTGCGTCGGCCGTCTTGTTGAACGGTACCTGTGCTTGACCGAGTACCGACATCGTGTAATCGCCGGGGCGAGTTCCGGCTTGGACGGTGATACGGAGCGTAATGTCGCTGGTATTGGCGGCGATTGTGCTGTTTGGCAACTGAAAATTACCTTTGAATGACAGCGGAATAACGTTGATCGAATTCGTGAACTCTGGCCAATACCGCTTGGCTTGCAGCTTGAGTTCGATCGTCTTGCCTGCTTCCACAGTGATCTCATTCGGAATCAGTTCGAGCGAGTAGGGGGCTCGTTCACGCACAGAAATAATTTGTTCGCGAGTGGGTCTGCTGCTGCTGAGATTGGCAGCGTTCCAGACGCGAGTATAAGGCCGGACCTCGCGACGGATCGTCGTCTCACCGAATTTGGCCGTTGCGAACAACTTGATTGGGCCAGCGAAATCCGCGGTATTCTCGTCGGACCACAAAACGAACGTGACCTGTTGGTTGTCGCTCGTTGTCGGTACGGCATGCACTCCAGGTGGCAAGCCTTCAGCGGTGATTGTGTACGGCCCACTCTGCCCGTCGCCGAAGTGAGTAATGATATCGACATAGGCCGTCGAACCTTTCCACAACGTGACGTGACCGGGGCCAGGGTTTTGGCTGTGCATAGCAGCCACGTAGAGATTTGGCTGCGGCTTGCGGAGCGAGAGCACGTACTGATAACGAGGTCCACCGCGACCGTATCGCTCCTGCACGAGAATGCGATATTTCTGATCTTTGTTGAGCGACAACATTCCGACGGGGTCTCGCAGATGTCCGTCGAACGCGTTCATCCGGTGCCCGAAATCGTCGAACTCACCGACACGGTTCCGCTTTTCATCGAACGCGACGACGAGTGGATCAGCGCGGCCACTGATCCGTTCGGAATAAATTTCGACGGCGTACTGACCGTTCTCCGGCACGGTGACTTCAAACCAATCGGCATCGCGCGGCTGATCGAACCGGCCACTAACAATCGCCGGTAGTGAGATCGCCTGCGGCTCGTCGAACTCATTGTTCGGCTCGGCTTCGATCGTCACTGGCTGATTGACGACGAGCATCCGTTGTGCCGTGAGCGACGCGCCGACGCCAGGTAACTCTGGTCGAACTTGAATGCCATTGAGAGTGCAGGTTCCTGCGGTTGGCAAAAAGGCATGGTCGGTCGGATGTTCTAAGAACCGATACAACCCTAATTCCAACAAATCAGCCGGAGCGGTTACCGGTAACGTGATCTCATCGAGCGGCGCGTCATGAATCTGCGCTGTCGACTTCTTCGCTCCACCACCAAGATTGCGACCGAGTACTGTCAACGTCGTCGATTGCCCCGACGTGATCGCTCGCGGAAAGACGTTCTCGACATGTGGTCGATCCGAGATGACCAGCCGATACGGCGCTCCGCCGTTGAACGTCAGGTCGTGGAACTTCACGAAGAACTCGCCGTCTTCGGGAGCAACGAAATCGAGAAACGGATCGGCCCCGAAGTAATCGCTGTTCGACGCCAGCGGCTTACCAGCCTTGTTCGTCAGCGTCAGCGTTCCGTCCATCGTCGAGTCCAACCGCGTCGCAAAACAATCGACGGTGACTCGCTGCCCTCGCTTCGCCTCGAAACGAAACCAGTCTTCGCCGTTCTGATCGCTGCTCCCATTAATCGCCGAGTTCACGGCGACAACCTGGGCTTTTTCCGACTCATT
>CAIJTL010000933.1 GCA_903823545.1 uncultured Planctomycetaceae bacterium | reverse complement strand
GCGTCGTGCTTGTGGCGAATCAGAACCCTAAGCCATCACCGTTCAGCGCCGCAGTTCCGACTGTTCCATCAGTGATGTTGAACATGCTGGGGAACAGTTTGGACCACGACTTGTTGCCCGCAGGGCAGTACTGACGGCTATTTCCTTCAATCGCGGCGACTGTCGGAATGCGAGCGGCCAAGCTGGCTGAATGCAGGAATGAGAAGCCGGGGCATGACAGGTCTTGCACGCAGAGGAACATGCCGAGCTTCTGAGCTGCAGCAGCGAGGATCAGCGAGTCCGACTGACCTTTGCACGCTTTGAGTGCCACACCGGTGTAACCCATGTCGCGGCCCAATAGCAGCGCTTCGTAATCGACCAAGCCCTCGTCGAGGACAACCGGTTTCAGCTTCGAGACTTCGTGTAGCTTGAGTTCCGGATGATCCTTCAAGTGGCGGCTTGTCGGCTGTTCGATGTACTGAATGCGATCGTAAGCGGCAGCGGAACCAGCTTTGATCTTCTTGAGGAACTCCAAAACGTAAGTCACGTCTTGGCACTTCTCATTGAAGTCGGTCGAGTAAACCCACTCGGTACAGCCGCGTTTGGCTTGAGTCTCTGCCGTGATGCGATCAACGTCCAAGACGCGTTGTACGTCCCAAGCGAGGTCATCGCCGTTGAGCTTGATCTTCAGATGCGTCAGGCCGTTGGCGTTGATCCATTGTGGCAGAGTTTCGGGCAAGCCGTCCTTGATCGGTTTCGTGATGTCAGCATCGGTCAGCGGATCGATCGCTCCCACCAAGTGGTACAGCGGCATACGGGCTTTTGGCTCACGCAGCGTGTACTTGTCGAGATATTCCCCTTTGAACTGCTTATCGAGGTATTCCGACAGGTCGTGGTTGATGAATTGCTTCGTCAGCGCGTTGTAGCTGTTGACGTGATTGACTCGACCGAAGCCATCGTGAATCGCCGCGTCGATTGGACTGGCCGCGACAAGCTCCGCCAGTTCCGGCATCAACTCCGGAAGCTTTTGTTCTTGTGGAATCGTCTTGCCGAGGTGGGTGTATTCGCCAGCGATGTGATGCACGATGTCGAACGGATCGGAGTAATCCGGGAACAGCGATGCCAGATCGCAGACTCGCTCGGCGAACGTGCTCATGGCTTTTTCGGCCTGAGCCGTGGTGACTTGGTCCGATGGCCAAGCCCAAACATTTCCCACGGGCATACTGCCGATGCCGGTTGCGTGTTTTCCTGCTTTGGTCTCGACCTCTACCTGCACGTTAATGAGGAAGGTCTTGTCGATCACCCGCCCCCCGAATTTCAAAGGGGCTCGGAACGTGATCGGCTCGAACGCGCAAAATGCGTCCTTGATGCGAATGTCGGTGTTCTTGGGCATGCCCGTGTTTTGTACTTTGGGTAGGCGAGTTGGCGGGAAAACCGGGAATGCCTCAACGAATCGAAGTGGCTCCGGAAACAGTGTCGGGGAGCTTAACTGGCTGAATTCCAGGCATCAAGAAGCGTGGCAAAACGAGCGGACCCACTTTTGGGGTCATCAGCCGGAGATCGAGCAACTTGAGATTGCGGTCCGTAGGTCGGGCCTCCAGGCCCGATCGCCCGGCCCTGGAGAGCCGGGCTACCTCTTAATCTCAAGTTGTTCGAGCGCCAGCGTTCCGCGCTGATCATCCTGCGTCGTCAGGCTCAGCGAGTCGCTCGATTTCACAACGTCGGAGCGGTGACTCCCAGCTCGCCAGCGGCCTTCAACAGTGCTTGCCAGTTGCCCTCGTCGAGCGGGATGCCGTTGGTGGAACGATCGGCGAGGACTCGACGTTCTGGATCGCCGGGGAGCGTCACTTCTTTCACGCCATCGATCAGCGGCACGCCGCGCACGTAATCTTCAAGTCCGGCAATCTCTTTGAGGAGGTGCTCAACACCTGCAAACAGCTTCGGATCAATGATGATGAATACCGCTTCGTTGCCGAGCGGCGGTGGTGGATTCGGTGCGGCACAAGGACCACCTGAAAGGCCGCCGCACAACGTCTCGATCATGAAGGCCAACCCGAAGCCCTTATAAGCTTGATCGCCACCCATCGGCAGGATCGTTCCTGGAGGATCGCCGTAAAGCGCACCTGGGTTTGTTGTCGGCTTGCCATCCGGATCGAGCACCCAGCCGAGCGGAATCTGTTGACCGGCGATGTGTTTGACTCGGACTTTTCCTTCGGCGGTTGCGCTCGTTCCAAAATCGAGCACAAACGGACCACCATTGGGTCGAGGCATTCCTACGCACAGCGGGTTCGTTCCCAATCGAGGCCGCTTGCCGCCAACGGGAGCAACTCGCGGAGCCGCACCGTGTGTGTTGGCCATGATGATCGCGGCCATTTCTTTTGCCGCAGCCATCTCCGCGTATTCGCCCAAACGTCCGATGTGAGCGGACTGTCGTAGCGAACCGCAAGCGATACCGGTTGTGCCAGCTTTCTCGATCAGGCGATTTGTCAGATCGCGAGCCAGAACTTGTCCGAATCCCCATGATCCATCGGTGACGAGGACGCTGGCCGCTTCGCGAACGATCGTCAGTCGTGCTCCTGCATGAAGGCGGCCACTTTTGACGTTCTGCAAATAAAACGGAATTCGCATAACTCCGTGTGAGTCGTGTCCGCGCAGGTTTGCCTGGACCAGACTATCGGCGACGATCGCCGCCTCTTCGGCATCAGCGCCTCCGGCAGAGAGCAATTGAACGGCAAAGTTTGTCAGCGTTTCATGGGCAATGACCGGCACGAGATGTCTCCTTCAATAAACAAAGCCGATGGTGATTCGGAATTCCCTTCAAAGGGGCGGCATCGTAGCGAGTTTGCTCGCGGTGCGGATTCAACACCGTTGGAAAATTTCCGGCAGGAACGGTTCCGCCGCTCGGTCGTATCGTGCGGCCCACACCTGCCGTGACGATTCGATGACGAGCCATCCTCAGAACGCAGGTTCGACGCGCGGCGGTCGATAGTTCTCTCCGCCGACAGACGGCTGGGAACGACCAACTGTTAGCGATCAATGCAACTCGTAACTACTCCATGAAACTCCGACGGATCGGCTTACTTCGAACATCAACACCATGAGTGATATTGTCCCTGGCATTCGCACGATTGATGAATTGCGGTCTTTCGTTCAGACCACACTTTGTCAGAAAGAAAACTTGCTGCTGGAACAGTCGAAACTGCGACAAGCTCCGCTTGTGAAGCAGGGCAAAATTTGCGGTTTTCAATTTTCGGTTCAAGGTCCCCGACAAGTTCGATTGGGAGCAGTCTGGGCCAGCGATCGAAACGACATCTACTTTTATGACACTCGCGGCAATCGCTACCACAAAGTGCATTTGCCCGAACAGATCGCGCTGCCAGAGGCTGTGGCTCTCCCAGCGTAAAACCGACCTTGGATCGGTCCCGATGCCAATTTCCTTGGGCCGTCGGGGCCGGGCCGACCGCGAGCCTTGTGGCGTTCACCCTCGAGTTGCGACTCGAACGGCACAGTCACGAGGCTCGCGGTCAGGACAGGTTGATGAGGTTGCTTAGCTCGCACCGCATTGGTGAGCCAGCTACCGTTTATCGCTCACGCAATTAAACGGATCAGCGTCATCTCGCGAGCCCAAGCACTATGCAGATTTTCGTCTCCGAATATGTCTGCGGCGGAGCTTGGCCCGGTGAGCAATTGAATTCATCGCTCGCCCGCGAAGGCCAAGCGATGCTCACTGCGCTGGTCGAAGACCTCTCCAAAATTCCCGGCGTTCGAGTCGTCACAACATGGGACGCGCGGCTTGGCGAATGCCCGCTGACAAACTGTGAAGTTTCGTTGATCGAATCGCTGGCTGACGAAGAGCGTTTGTTTCGAGAATTGATTCGCAACAGCGACGCCGTTTGGATCATCGCTCCAGAAACTGACAACCAACTTGCGTTGCGCAGCCTAATGTATTTTGAAGAAGATCTGGTTGGTTCCAATTCGCCAAGAACGCGTCGATTTTTGGGTCCATTGTTTGGTGCTATCCAAGTTTGCTCAGACAAGCTGGCGCTCGCTCGGCTGCTTTTAGACAACTCAATCGCCACGCCGCAGACGAAACTGTTCGTCCCGATCTGGGAACACTCGCATTGGTGGAACTGGCCTCAATGGCCGAGCGTTATCAAACCGAGAGACGGAGCCGGATCACAAAACACGTTTCTCGTTCGCAATTCGATTGAATTGTGGAATGCGTGTTGTGAATTGAGTGTCGCATTGAAAAAAAAGGGGGAGCGGGGCGGCAAGACACGCACCGAAAAACTACTCTCGTTCATTCATCAACCTTACGTTGCGGGCAATGCGTTATCAGTTGCGTTGCTGATCGCCGAGGACGGTTCAATCATCGAAGTCTTGCCCGTGGCCGAGCAGCACCTGAGCGATGACGGACGGTTCCGGTATTTGGGTGGTCGAATTCCCGCAGACATCTCGGATGAGTCCGCAGTCGCAGTGCAGCAACTCGCCCAACGAGCTTGTCGAGCGGTCCCTGGCCTGACCGGCTACGTTGGCTGCGACATCGTGTTGCCGGATGACTTCCCCTTTGAGCCGGTCCTCATCGAAATCAATCCGCGTCTGACAACCTGCTACCTCGGCTATCGTCTGCTGACCGACGACAACATCGCCGCTCGCTTGATCGACCCGAGCACGCCACCGTTGCGGTGGAAGTCCGAAGCGGTCACGTTTACGGTGTGAATGCTTTTTCGGGATGAGTCTACGTAGCCATCAGGCTCCGCGTGATGAGCCGATTGCTCAACAAAGTGTTGATAAGCGTGCGGCTCGTCACGCGGAGCGTGACGGCTACGTAGCTGCGGCTTCGCCGTTGCCACGATTTGACGCACACAAACAACGCAGAAACCATACCATGTCAAACGCAGAATTGAACCGCCGCGATTTCTTCTCATGGACCAGAACTGGACTTGGTGGCGCGGCCTTGGCGAGTTTGTTGGCGAGAGACGACAAGCTGCGAGCGGCTGTTGTGCCGGGGGAAGCGAGTGATCCGCCGCCGCATTTTGCGCCGAAGGCGAAGCGAGTCATTCATGTTGTTGCTTGCGGCGGGTTCAGTCAGGTGGACTCGTTTGACTACAAGCCGGAGTTGGAAAAGCGGCACGGGCAGCCTCTTGGTGGTAACGAACGACCGGATGTGTTCTTCGGGCAAGTCGGTTTGTTGCGAAAGAACGATTGGGCGTTTCGTCAGCGTGGCGAAAGCGGTCTGTGGGTCTCGGAGTTATTGCCGCACATCGCAGGCGTCGCTGACGAGTTGACGTTGATCCGGTCGATGTGGGCGGAAACCAGCAATCACACACCGGCGACGTTTCAAGAAAGTTCGGGCTTTCGGCTCAACGGTTTTCCGACCATCGGAGCGTGGCTGTCATTCGGGTTGGGCAACGATACCGACAATCTTCCAACCTATGTGGTCATTCCCGACACGCGCGGACTACCGGCCAGCGGCTCGATCAATTGGACGAATGGCTTTCTTCCAGCTCGACATCAAGGAGTCGTCATTCGCAGTCGCGGCACGGCGATTGATGATTTGCAACCCGCTCGATCGATTGATGCGAAGACCGAAGTGGCATCGCGCGCGTTGCTCCGACGACTCAACGAACGGCACTTGAGACAGACTGCTCCGGCTGGCCTTGCGGATGTCGCTGAGGAAGAACTCGCACAAGTCCCCGGTCACGACGCGCTCGTCGCGCGTATTCGCAGTTATGAATTGGCCGCCAAGATGCAGCTCGCGGTTCCGGAAGTCAGCGATCTCGGAGCGGAGACTGCGAGCACTCAAGAGGCATACGGACTGAACGACAAAGCGACCGTCGATTTCGGTCGTAGTTGTTTGCTCGCGCGGCGGTTGCTTGAACGAGGCGTGCGATTCATTCAAATGTTTTCCGGCGGAGCGTTCGGTTCGCCGCGCATCAATTGGGACGGCCACGAAGACATGCGCGAGAACCACGCTCGCGAAGCGATCCGCATCGATCAACCGATCGCGGCGCTGATCCGTGATCTTCGTTCGCGCGGAATGCTCGACGACACGCTGATTGTCTTCACATCGGAGTTCGGACGAACCCCCTTCGCACAGTCCGCAGCGGGAGTCCTCGGGGCGGGCCGCGATCACAATCAATACGGCTTCACCGTCTGGATGGCCGGAGCGGGACTCAAGCCCGGTTTGGCGTATGGCTCAACGGACGAAGTCGGCTGGAAGGCGGTCGAAGACCGTGTTTCCTGGCACGACTTCCACGCCACTGTGCTGCATCTACTCGGCATCAACCATGAGCGGCTGACGTACTACCACAACGGTATTCAACGCCGTCTCACGAACGTGCATGGCGAAGTCGTGCGCGGCATCTTGGCATAAGCGTCACACGTCGCACACTTGAGCCGAGTGCCTTAACGCGGCGATCGGGTCTTTCCAGGTTGGGATGAATTCCTGGGCGACAAAGCCCGTGTAGCCTGTTTCGAGGATTGCCTTCATCACGGCGGGGTAGTTGATCTCTTGAGTCTCATCGAGCTCACCTCGACCGGGATTCCCGGCAGTGTGGTAATGAGCGATGAAATCTTTGTACTGCCGAATGCGGCGGATGACGTCACCGTTCATGATCGAGACGTGATAGATATCGAACAGCAACTTGAAGTGCTCTGAGCCAACGCGACGAATCAGGTCCACGCAGAAATCGACGTTGTCCCCGAAGTAGCCGGGGTGCCCTTTCATTGGATGCGAGCTGTCGCGCGTGTTGAGATGCTCCAGGCAGAGCGTGATCCCTTTCTTCTCCGCGAGCGGCAGCACCTTCTTCCAGACTTCGATGCAATCCTTTGCCGCTTGTATGTCGTCCATGCCATCAAATCGCATTCCGGTAAACGTGATGACTCGACTGGCCCCAACTGACTCGGCCACTTCGATCGCGTCGGTCAGTTTGGTAATGACCTCAGCATGAAATTTCGGATTGCACGGCCCTTGCGCGAATCCATGACTACTGACGAGCGAGATTTCCAAACCGAGTTCCTTCGCCGGCTTGTAAGCCTCACGAGGAATCCCTTCGATCGCCACGAGGCCAATCTCTTTGCAATGCTTCGCCAACACATCGGCCTTCATCGGATTGAAACACCAACCCATGACCGATTGCCGAATGCGGCCATTCTTCACCTTGAACGTCACATCGGCCGCATCACGCGGAAGCTGAGCGTGAGCCACTCCCGCAGAAGCGACGACCGCTGCACCGGCGATTCCTTGAAGTAATCGACGACGAGATAACTTTGATTCCACTTCTTTGTCTCCATCTTTAGTCAGTGATTCAGAATGAGTTCACGAATTTCAGCCGCAATGAAGAACGATCCAGTGACGCAAATCAAATCTCGTGGCGTCGCAATGAGCTGGGCCAACCGCCAAGCTTTGGCGGGAGTATCCACCACATGGCACGGTAAGTCGCCCGATGTTTGCATCAAATGCCGCAAATGAAGCGGCGGAACGGCGCGTGGGTTGTTGAGGTATTTGGTCAGAATGATGCTGTCGAAACGAGGAGCCAGTTGTCGCAAGATGCCGCTGACGTCTTTGTCTTTCGTGGCGGCGAAGATCAAGACTCGCCGCGTGCGTTCACCCGTTGCCGTGCGATTCGGAAAGCTCGAATCGAGCGTGCGACCGAGTGCCGTGGCCGACTCCCAATTGTGAGCCGCATCAACGATGACAGTCGGATTACGACTCATCACTTCGATCCGCATCGGCCAGCGGACGTTGCTCATGCCACGGATTACGGCGTCGATACTGCAATGTAAACGAGTCGCTTGAACCTGTTTTGATGCTGGACTACTAACCCGAAGCGTGAGCGAGGGCGTCGGAAAATC
>CAIJTL010000932.1 GCA_903823545.1 uncultured Planctomycetaceae bacterium | reverse complement strand
CTTCGCATCGAGCGCATCCAACGGGTCTTGAGCCAACAACGCGAGAACCAAAATCAGGTGAGTCATGGTGTGAATTCAACGGTAGGAAGGATGCAGTTTACTGGAGTGGTTTGCAGCGTTCACAACTAGGTGAGAGCTTGATGAAAAGTCCGATCCAATTGACTAACGCAAAGGACTTCGTAGAGACCGAACATAATACTCGAATTGAGATTTCAATTTTTGATCAACGAATGGATCACTGATTCTCGATCGCGTTCGCCTCCGATTCAAACTGTTGCAACATTTCAGGGAGCGCGAGTCGGCCACGGGAGTATTTCGCAGCTTCGCTGGAGGGATGATTCCAACGGCAGTTGTTGTAGCGGCGAAAGGCTTCTGCGGTTGAACCACCGGTGCGGAAAGATTCACCCGCCCAGAAGAGAGCATCGGCCGCCAACGCATCATCGGGGAATTGTTTGCCGAAGCGGTCGAAGGCTTTGCCCGCGTCGGTGTACTTCTTCGCTTTGTAGAAACACTGACCGATGCGGAACGCCATGCGCGGCGAATGTTGATGTCCTTCAAACTTTTCAATGAACTTTTCACCGACTTGAGCGGCAATCGTGTACTCCTCCGCTTTGTAGAAATGATCGCTGATGCGGATCATGACGCTCGCGATCAACGGACTCTTCGGGTATGTCGCGGCCAACGTAACGTAGGCCTCCAACGCTTCATCAAAATCGCCACGCTCTTCGTGACATTGAGCCAACTTATACTGAGCGTCAGCGGCCAGCGTGTGGTCCGCATACTGGTTAATGATGACGTCGTAGCTTTCGATCGCGTCATCCCATTGCCCCAACTCCTGAGCGAACTGTCCGAGCAAGTATTGAATGCGCGGGACATATTTCGGATCGGGATAATCTTCCATCACTTCTTGCAGAATGCGCCGCCCTGCTTCGAGGTCGACGAGTTCTTCAGTCTTCCGTCCGAGACCTTTGTGGGACTTGAACAGTTCAAAGAAGCTCTCAGCGATATGGAATTTCGTTTCGACCGCAAGTCGCTCGTCGTTAAACGTCTTGCTGAACGCAGCGACGAGGCCATCGGTGCCAATCACGATCGGTAAGCTTTTTTCTTGTTCGAGCTTACCTGTTTCGGTGCTTGCAGCACTGTCGGTGTATTTCACTTTGAGCGTGTCGCCGAAGTAGCACTCGATGATCGGCTCATCCACCTTCATGTTGTTCGGCGTTGGCTTCTCGTTGGACTTCAATTGCAATGAACCCGTGAAGACACCGCTGTGTGCCAGAGTCTCTTCCAGCTTTACAGTTTCTCTTTCACCAAATTCTGTTGAGATATCGACAGAAACAAAGTCACGTTCGTCTGAGGCATCTTGGTCAGCGTCAGTCACCATCAGATAGAGCTTTTCGCCAACATGTAGTTTGCTGATCGGCTTGTCGTAATCACGATCAACGACAGCGAGGACTCCGTTGCTGATCAATCGAGCGTGAGCGCTAACCGACGGCATTTCCGGCTTCTCCGGAACCGTTGAAGTGGCCGCAGTCCCCATCGGTACCGCCCCCCCTTTGGTTGCTCCGGCTGTTCCCTTGGTTGTTGGAGTTCCCTTTGTCATTGCCGGTTTTGTGGCCGGAGAGGTTGCCGCAGTTTTTGTGGAACCGTTAGTTGCCGGTGGTGGAGACTTCGTTGTCGATGAAGCCGCTGCCGCTGTGCTGCGAGGTTTGGCATCCGGACGTTTTTCGTCGGCATAAGTTGCGACAATTTTGTCCTTGCCTGTGAGATTGAGGACTCGGGTCACAAGACTGCGGTCTTTGCCTTGATTGGTTTGCGATTCGTCGAGCTTGCCGCCGCCGATCAAATTACGTGGCATTTCCGAGGTGAGTGGAATCACGTCCGCACTCGCTTTGCTGCCAAGTTGCAGAATGACTTGGCCGAGGAAACGCCCTTCTTCCAATGCCCAGTGGGTCGCGTCTTGTTGCTGATAGATGTTGAAGTGCGAATGTTCGCCGCTGACGATGCAGCGACATTCAATCTTCGCACCGTCAGTCGTCGTCAACGTCACGAGCACCTCGCTACGGCTGTCCTTCGCCATGTCGGGATCAATGACCTCAATCGTCAACGGTGCTTCAAACGCAACGTTTGCAATCTCCTTTTTATCTTTCGCGTCCGCTTGAGGCAGATAGACGAACTGTGGCGGTGCATTCTGCTGTTTGTTGCCGGGAACGACCCGCGTTTCGACGATCCGAATCTGCGCGGTCGTTGGTTTGTTGACATAAACGACGGCCTCACGTTTGACCGCGTGGCCGGGGAACGTGTTTTGAGCATCTAGATATTTCACAACGATGCGATCGCCGGGCTTCACTTTCAGTTTGCTGGCATCAGCGTCGCCGCTCGTCGTCGCGACCGTGTCGATCTCTTTGGTAAACGTACCGCTGAATTGCAACTCGCGTTCGATGGCCGACAACTTAATTGGCTCACCGTCATTGACCGAGACTTCAAATTCGAGTGTGTCTTGGCCAATTGTCGTGTCGAGGTCAAAGTCGGTGATCGAAACGACGAACCTTTCGCCCGGATCAACGCGCATGACGGTCTTTTCGATGTTCTGAACCTGACCATTGTCGAGTCGAATGAAGTCGTAATTGATCGCATCGGCCGTGGCATTGAAATAAGTCGCGATCAGTTTTTGAGTCAACAATACCGATGACGTGTTCTCATTCTGAGTGAGCTCGTCGGTATATCCCGCCGTGACGACGTCGCCGCCAGCGATTTCCAGTGTGTTGTTGCTCGACAGTTCCAGCACATCGGCGTCAGTCGGAATGTAGTTCTGTTGTGCAAGCGGCCCGCCTGCATCCACGTTGACCTTTGCTTTCGGACTGTCACCGTGAGCAGCACCGTCGGCGTGAGGTACACCAGAGACTTCAACATGATTCACGGCGACAGCCTCGCCCAGATACTCGTTGATCTTGAAACGGACGAAGCGCACATCGTTCTCCGGGAATCGGAACTCCCACGCGCCAGGAGTCATGACGACTCGGCTTCCAGTTGCCGGCATGAGTTTCGCACCGCGCAGTTCCATTAGGCCACCGCCGTTGATCGCAATCGGCTTGATGGCCAACTTGTATGGCCCCGGTTTGTCGATGAGCACGGTTCCGAATTTCGTTGGAACGGCAACTTGCCAACCCGGCGTCGCGGGAACGGTCCCTTTGATCGTCGAACCGGCGACATCCATTTCAAATGTCGATTGCCCGCCGCCACCATGAGCCACATCGAGCCACACGTCGTAAACACCCGACTGCTTCGCTTCAAACTCCCACCAAGCGTTGTCTTCGAGTGCGGACCATGTGCCAATGTGCGGAGGATTCCGTCCCGCGACGAGTCCAAACTGTTCGGTCTTCTTATTGAGCTTGATCGTTTCCAGAGCCAGCGTGATCTCCGCTTGATCGGACGTCGGTCGCGATTCATCGACGGCTCTAGCTGCTGCTTGTTCGAGATCGAAGTCAGACTTCAAGAATGGGCCGACTTGAACCAACTGCCGATTGATGTCCGCACGCGCCCAGATCGCTTGTGATACCTGCACCGCTTGATTCACTGCGGCGAAGATCGTCACATCGTGCAGTCCTTTTTCGAGCCACACATCGACGGTGCGGTTCCCCGGCCCAACTGGCATTTCGAGAACACCATCGATCGCCATTGCGGTCGTCACCCCTTGCACCTGAATGCGAGCTGCTCCCGCTTTCGGTTGCACGAGCTTGCCATACCACAACACACCGAACGGATTTTTTGAATCTTCCGCGTCGTCATGTCGGGACCACGTGAGACCGTTGATGACCTCTTCCTCTTCGCTTGGCTTGTTGCTCTTGGCGAGGTTCTTGATCTGATCCCAAGTTGTAAAACCAGTGAAATTGCCCGCGTAAACTCGACGACGCATCGCCGAGTATTGCTCAAACAGGTTGTCCGCTTTGAGCGGTTCTGGATGAGCGGCCAATCGGAACCAAAACTCGCCGTCATTACTGCCGAGTAACTCGCCACGAATCGGAATTTGAGTGTCTGGCTTAGGCGACCAAACTTTCACTCGATTGACCGAATTCAAATCTTTCATGTCGATCGTCAGCAACTTTGGCACCGCTCCATCTGGTTCGCTAAGCCAGAAAGATTCCTTCTTCTTGTCGATGGCCATCAGCGGGCTGTGATCAATCGAGGTGTCGCTCGCCAGCGCACCGGCAGGTAATTCACCAGTTTGAGCTGTCCCTTCAAAGATGCCGGTATGTGGGCCGGTTTCCTTAACTGGAACCTGCACTTGGTCACCGCTGTCGGCAGTCAGCTTGACCATGACCGTGTCCAGATCATCCGAGAGATCGCGGTCGGGATCGGTGACCTTGATGAAGACTTGATTGCCTGGTTTCACCTGATTCTTGGGTCGAGCCTGAGTGCGTCGGTTTTGTTCGCGGTCTTGTTCTCGTTCTTCTCTCGCGAGTTTCTCGGAGAACGTTTCTTCCTTCTCATCAACAATCTTTTGGCTGGCGATTTCAAACTTGGCGTTCGACGCAATTTTGATTTCGACGTCGGAGAGCGGAACGCTCTTGAACTCCTTCTTGAACTCGTCCGGATAATCGCACTTGATCTGATCCTTGCCGGTGAGTTGCAGGATCTTGTCCCGCTTCTTCACTTGACCAAGCGCTGTTTCGAGATCCGTGCGGAACAAGCCTTTTCCCGCGCCGCCGCTTGTGAGATAGACCAACTCTTCGTCACCCCCGGGGATCGTGCGGACGATGACCGGAATCTTGTTGTGACCACGGCTGATCCCGAGATCGCTATCTTGCACAACGATCGACAACGCTTGCCCAGGCGCGTGGAAACGCTTGCTACTGCGACCAAGTCGACCGACCGTGCG
>CAIJTL010000931.1 GCA_903823545.1 uncultured Planctomycetaceae bacterium | reverse complement strand
GCTCGCCTAATCGCGAAAGCTTCGCGGTTCCAGAGCAGCCCGAACGCCCAGGAGTGTGTCCGAGAAGTAGGTTGTGACTCTGTCGCGACTGCCATTGAAGAGAGGAAGTTCTCAAACGAAGCGACGACTTCGATATCCTCAGTTGGTTCCGCCCAAATTGAGGATCCAGGTTGAATGACAGTTGCCGTCGCGACTGAGTCGCAACGAACAGGTCGCGATTGGAATCGCAACCTACTCGGACAGTCTCCTAGTCCGTTCTCACCTCAACTAACCCGACGAGGCTGTGAGTTTTTAGTGAGTTAGTCTGAGCACATCGAACTCAGGGCGCTATGATTGGATGATGAGCAACTCCATGTCACAGAATGAGCGGGCTGAATTGGCGGATCGCAAGGTGCGTGTTCAGCGGCCGGAGAGATTTCAGGTTCGATGGCGAGACGCGTCGCTCGACCAGTTGATTCCTGCGGATCATCGCGTGCGCGCGGTTTGGGCGTATGTGGAATCGCTCGATCTCAGGCCGCTCTATGCCAAGATTCGGGCTGTGGAAGGTGGGGTTGGGCGCGATGCAGTTGATCCCAAGATCCTCCTGGCGTTGTGGCTGTTGGCAACGATCGAAGGCATCAGTAGTGCGCGGCATCTGCAGCGGCTCACGACGCGTGACCTGCCCTACCTCTGGATCTGCGGAGATGTGGGCGTCAACTATCACTTGCTGGCCGACTTTCGAACGGCTCATGGTGAGTTCTTCAATCAGTTGCTGACGGACACGATTGCCACGTTGCTGCATCAAGGACTCGTGACGCTGGAGAAGGTGGCCCAAGATGGCATGCGTGTGCGAGCCCACGCGGGGAGCGGGTCGTTTCGTCGCGAGCAGACTCTGCAAGAGTGTCAGCGTGAGGCGGCCGAGCAAGTGCAGCAGCTCAGCGAAGAAAGTGTGAACGATCCCGAAGCTGGTGCCAGCAACGCGCGACAGAAGGCGGCGAAAGAGCGAGCCATCACAGAACGTCAGCAACGTGTGGAGGCGGCGTTGAAGAATCTCGCCGAGCTGCAAGCACAGAAGGAAGCGCGGAAGACAGGCTCGGGCACCGAGGCTCGCTGTTCGACGACCGATCCCGAGGCTCGCAACATGAAGATGGCCGATGGCGGCTTTCGTCCCGCGTACAACGTGCAGTTCGTGACCGATGGCACGACACGCCTGATCGTGTCGGTTGACGTGACCAATAACGGCAGCGATGGCGGGCAGATGAGTCCGCTGCATCAAGACGTCTGCGAGCGTTACCACAAAGTCCCCGAGCATTACATCGTCGATGGTGGGTTCTCGACCAACGACGACATCACGCAGGTCGCGCGGGCGGGCAGTCAGGTGATCGCCCCCATGACCCACGAGGAGCGGATCTTGAAACGTGGCGGCGACCCTCACGCGCGTCGCACGGGCGACAGCAGCGAGATGGCTGCGTTTCGCGAGCGGATGAAAACTGAGGAGTCGCAGTCGCTCCTGAAAGAGCGGCCTTCGATCGCCGAGTTCCCCAACGCCGAATGTCGAAACCGCGGCTTACACCAGTTCCGAGTCCGCGGTCTTGAGAAAGTGAAAGCGGTGACGCTGTGGTACGCGCTGACCTTCAACTTCATGAGACTGCTGACCCTCGGCTACCTCTGAAGCCCACTCGCGAGGACCGACGCCCCTCCTAAACCGATCTGCCTCGTCGACGCGCCCCGGACCCATGCCTCAACCCACCGAACCAAAAACGTGATCATCCCCAATCCTTCACTTCAGCCGCCAAGGCAAAACTCCACAGGCACGCCCCCCAATCCCTAAATGCTGAAAAACTCACAGCCTCGAAGCGTTAGCGAGGGCGAGTCTAAACTCGACCTTACGAAGCCCTCGCTGACGCTTCGGGTTAGTTCTGAATTCAGCTCATGTGGGAAGCACGTTCTCCCGAAGCATTCGATGCTGCATTTCAGCCAATCATTGACACTCAGTGTTCTCGCATTGGTCAGCTTGGCATGCGGCGCGATGGGGTGCCAGAAGAGCGATGCCGCCATATCAAAGGAAGCTGAGGCTGCTGTACCGGTCGAAGCG
>CAIJTL010000930.1 GCA_903823545.1 uncultured Planctomycetaceae bacterium | reverse complement strand
GTTTTATGAGCAGCTTCGCGAAAAGAGTCGTCCTGAAAACGGAACTGATTGCGCATCCTCACGCTGTGGTAACTGCTATGCGAAAGTTTCACGACACCCACTTGCCCACCCAACAAAGTTCTCCCTGCCGATCCACGATTTCAAAACGCTATTCCGCGTTACGCAACACGTCTTCTTCCGAAAAACGTGAACCTGCCGACGAAAATTGGAGAGTGCCCGCTGCTGTTCGACCCAACGGGAAATAGCGGAGCGTTTCTCGGATCGAGAGCTAAGGGAGTGCAGTTGAAGGCGGGAGCGCAGTTGGTGACGGGGGAGCGGACGACGATTCGCTTTAACATCCGTCGTCAACAGGCCGTCGATCATGTGTCTGTCGCTCTCAACGGCGCGGCCATAGGAGAGTGGAACGGCGACCGCACCGAGATTTCGTATTCGTATCGCGAAGGCTTCCCCCACGACCGTCGAGTGAGCCTGTGGATTCATCCGGGCGGCAACGAATTTGTGTTCCACCGAATTCGCATCCGAATGCTCGACGGCGGCACGGCCGAGACGCTGCGCCCTGTTTCACAGACCGCTCAATCAACCATCCCTTAATCTGCGATGGCCCCGTTCACGGAAGCAGACATCAATCACATTGCGGCCCTTCCCGTCGCCGAGCAAGTCGAGGGAGTCTGCAAGGAGATGATGAAGCGCAACCCCGGCTTCGACGGCACACTCATTCCAACAATCGAGAATGGCGTCGTCATGAGACTGGAGTTCTCGGCCCAGCATGTCACAGACATCTCGCCAGTGCGAACCTTCCCCCGCCTCACCTCGCTCAATTGCCGCGCCGATGATTCGCTGGTCGGCATGGTCTCTGATTTGAAACCGCTGAAGGGAATGAATCTTGTCATACGGATCGCAGAAAATAACTGCGCTACTTGGAGCGTCCGGCCCATCACGCGGGAGCGTGATGGCTACGTAGCCGTCACCGCTCCGCGTGACGAGCCGAATGTCATCACGCGCAGTTATTTTCTGCGATCCGTATCAAATTGACTTTGAGCGTAAACCCCGTGTCGGATCTCGCGCCACACAGGGGAATGCCACTGACCGATTTGCACATCGACAACTCGCACGTTGCCGACTTATCGCCACTGAAAGGGATGCCGCTCAAAGTGCTGAATTTTTCCGACACGAAGGTCAGAAGCCTGGAACCGCTCAAAGGAATGCCACTGATCATCCTCTGGTGCAACAACACAGAGATCGCTGACCTTTCCCCGGTGAAGGGGATGCTGCTGGAATGGATCACTATCCAAGGGACGAAGATCAACGACCTCTCACCTCTGAAAGGGATGCCGCTCACACAGATCTACCTCGGTTTCAAACCAGATCGCGATGCCGAGTTCCTCCGCGCTATTCGCACGTTGGAGAAGATCAATGACAAACCAGCGGCCGAGTTTTTGAAGGAAGTCGAACAGAAGTAGACGACCACAAGAGGGTAGATAATTTGGAAGAGTTGCCACCTCGGACGCCGTGTCCCCATGCGACCATATCGAAAATCCTCGCTCAGCGTGAAATGTCACACGCACTGAATGACAAAGACGAAAGTCAGTTTGCTGTAGCGCCGAGCTTACGATCGAGTTCGATCATCGGTTGCTGGCTGACTTGCAGAGTTCCTTCATAGACGCGATCCAAATCCGCAATCAGGACGATCACGATCGAGAAGGCGAGGGCCAAGCAGAAACTGATGGCGACGTCGCGTGTTCCAGCCAATCCGAACTGGTAGCCGACGCCGACCATCGAGAGTATCGAGACACCATACAAAGCCATCCAGATGACATCGGGAATGCGGTACTGGCTGACGACGACACGCTTGGTGTGAAAATCGATGACCTCGTTCAGCGAATCGATGAACAAGGCGTGCATCTCCGAACTGCTATCTTTTCTCGCAACGAGAATTGCTTGCGCCCACAGTTGGTCGTGCAGCGTGTCCGAGCGTGTGAGGACTTGCGAAAGTGCCTGCGGTTGCTTCGCCACTTCGGCACGAAGATGGACGTACTCCCGCAGCAGTTTGCGGGTCTCAAGACGCTCTTCGTTCGGCACCAGGCCCGCTCGCAGATAGCACGTTGCGAGGGCATTCACTTCGTTGAGCAACAGTTCCCGACGAGAATCGAAGCGGGAAGCTGCGATCCCAAACGTGAACGCCAGAAGAAAGCCCAACAGGCCGAGTATGCCGCCGACCACGGATCCGATCGGCGCATCAATTGTTTTCTCTGATAGTCGCTTTCGGAAACTCGCGAGATGCGATCCCCCTTCAATCGCAGCCAGCACCAACAACACCGTCGCGGCAAACAGCAACCACAACGGGATGTAATCCAACCAAGTTTTCGTGAGCATAATCGTGCCTCTCTGTTGGGTGGTTACTTCGTTACGTCGTAGAGGCAGTTTCAAAACGGGAATACTAACCCGAAGCGCGAGCGAGGGCGTCGGGAAATCGCTGTGTAGAATCGCCCTCGCTTCGGGTTAGTTTTGAAACCGTTTCTATCAGAGGCGATTCGCCTGTGAGTTGTTGAAGAATACGTGCAGGCGAGACGCCTACTCTACTGTGTCAACGCTCCATCAAAGTGTGTCATCATGGATGGCATGAACGTGCCCCATTCGAATTGCTTCAACGAGAGCACCGTGGTCATGTTCTGTCTGGTCGCCGTAGGCTTCGGCGAAGTCGGCCAATGCCGAAGCGAACGTGTCCGACTTGCCGATGTAGCCAGCGATTTTGGCAATGTCGCCGGTGCGAGCGTGTGCGCGAGCCAATAGTGCTCCGCAGGTCCAGCCCCAGAATTCGAACGGTTCGCCGGAAAGGAATTCGATTGGCATGGACGCCTTGAGGTTTTTCATTTGTCGGACAAAAAAGTGGCGACCGTCGATCGTCGTGTGACCCAGCAGCGGATCGCCGAGTGACTGCAACACCCGCTGAGTTCGGACGACTCGGGACCCTTCGTGGTTGACTCGAAAATCGACAGGGGGCAAATATGGGGCGTGAGCCGGTGCGACCGCCTCTTTCACTTGCAGGAATAGTGGATCGTCGTCGCCGTTGCCGAACAGCAGCACCAGATACGCTCGCGTCCCGACGCTGCCGACGCCGACTACGCGATGGCACACATCCGCAACCGAATAACGATGCAGCATGATGCGGTACTCCGATGGCAGCGTCTCACCGTACTCGACGAGCGACGCGATGACTTTTCGCCGCGTGTCATCGTCGAGGCTCGTCAGGATCGGTGGGTCTTCGACGAACCGCCAGCCGCCGTCCGCTTGCCGCCGAGCGACCTTCGCCAACAGCGTGTCGTTGTGCGTCCGCTGAGCCTTCGACAGCACCTTTTTGACGACCGCACGGAACTTGTTGCCGATCTCGATTCCGACCGATTTGAGAACCGCTTCGTTCCGTTCCAATTCGGCGTAGGCGAACAGCGACCAAGTTTCCAAGACTCCAAGCTTCATCAACCGTTGTGCATTGAGTGAGTATCCGCCGACGCAACGCATGACAGCGGAATGCCGCTCGGCCTCATCGAGTCCGTTGTCGCGACCGGCCACATTCACGCTGGCGACCAGTCGCTTCAAATCCCATTCCCACGGCCCGACGGTCGCTTCGTCGAAGTCGTTGATGTCGATCACAACATCTCGTTGCGGAGTCCCATACAGCCCGAAGTTGTTGATGTGCGCATCGCCGTCGATCACGACTTGCAGCCCACTGATTGGTGTACGAGCCAAGTCTCCAGCCATGACCGCACACGCTCCCCGCAGAAACGCAAAGGGCGATTCTGCCATGCGCCCCATGCGCAGCGGGATCAAACTCTCCTCTCGCCCGGAATTGCTCGCCAGCACCGTCGCCACCGGGTCCGTACGATCCGCTGCTGGAGTCCAATTGGCGTGCGCCTCACGTGGCGTCTGATCCCGCAATGCTTTGCCCCGCTCGTACCGAGTTTCCCACGACTCCAGCAGCCGTGCTGGATCATAAGGAGCTGTCGTCTGCCAGTATTCGCGCGGCACTTCCAGTTCACGCGGCATCGAGGTTGTCTTTGTTGGTTCTTCAGCGAGATCGGTCGCACTCGTGGTCGCTGCTGCTGATTTCTTAGCCATGTTGTTCCATGATGATTTTGTGAACGTGACCGACGCTGCCAGCGTTGGGATCGTCAGTGGCCGGAGTCGATCAACGGACGTGGGACGCGCTCGCCGCGAGGTGAAAGACATGGTAACGCCACTTCGGAAGGTCTAAAAACAAGCCGCGTGAGACAAGGTCGGTTCCATCCCGTTCATAGACGGATTCGCTCATGAGATCCTTAAGCAACCAAGTTCCTTGTCTCAACTCGTCGTGTGGCAAACGGACATAGCACTGACTTTGGACCGCCGAGTAATTGACGACGACGAGCAAGTGTTCGCGATCGGGGCCTTGCCACTCAGCACAAACAAAGTTGTCGCACGAGCTGTTACCGTCCCACGCCGGAACGCATTCGAGTTGCCGCCAAGTTCCGTTGAGAACAACGTCGTGACGCAGGACCGTCAGCAATCGGTCGTAGAACTGTTTCAAGTTTTCGTCTACCGCTTCGTCGGGCGCGCGCACGAGATGTGGTGAGATCCGTTTATGGCGGCCCTCGAACTGGCCTTGATGGAAGAATCGCAAGCCGGGTGACAAGAACGTGATGACTGCGGCAGCTTCGTGAACGTCTCGCGAAAGCGTGGCGGCTGCTCGCGGTTCATCGTGGTTTTCCAGGAAGCGAGCGAGCTTGTCCTGATAATCCAGCCCCGCATGAAAGTGTTCGCGCACGGGGCGAGCGTGGCCTTCACGCAGCCGGTCGTACAGCCGCTTGTCGTAGGCGTAATCGAAGCCCTGATGCTGCATCGTCCATTCGAGATCCCAATAGACCTCGGCCATGAACAGGAAGTCTGGAAGCGTCTGCCGCACGGAGTCGGTCGCCTTGGGCCAGAAATGGTCGGCCCGGATACCCCAAGTCCGCTCGAACACTTCCGGCAAGACGAGCATCGCCATGTCGCAGCGTACGCCGTCGCATTGACCAGCGATGCGCATCAACTCGCCAATCATCGCTTGCTGCAAGGCCGGGTTGCCGTAGTTGAGTTGCAACGTGTCAGGCCAGCCGTCGAAGTACGGGTCGCGGCCGTAAGCGAGTAGCAGCGATCCCTTCTTTGTCTTCACGCGGCAGTAGTTCTTCGGCGAGTGAGCCAGATCAATCTCGCTGCCGTGGACGAAGTAGTCCGGATGCTCGTCAATCCACGGATGATCCGGAGCCATGTGGTTCGGGACGAAGTCGAGCATCAACTTCAGACCGTGCTTCTTCATCCGTGCTCTCAATCTCGCAAGCGCCGCATCGCCGCCGAGATCGCGATGGACGATGTAGCTTTGAATGGCGAACCCGGAGCCTGCCACGTCTTCTTCTTTCAGGTCTGGCAGCGTCTCTTCGAATTCGCGCTGCCATTCGGGATTCGCCCGCGAAACGACCTGCGCCGCAGAACCGGTCTGCCAGACGCTCAGCAACCAAATCCAATCGAAGCCCATCGCGGCGAAGCGATCCAGTTCGCTATCCGAGATGTCATCCAATGTCGCACGACGACCGAGCGTGCGAGACAACTCGGTTAGCCAAACGCGAGTGTTGATTTGGTACATCGAAGGGTAACGGGGAGTTGTCATGTTTTGATGTTCGCTCATTTGACCAATCTTCGTTGACGCAAATCTTCGACCAGAATGTACGCGCTCACGAGAAGCACCCACAAAGGAAACAGAAGCACGATCCAGGGATAATCCGTGATGACCAGCAACAACACCAAGCCAACCGCGAAACCAACGAAGGCCAGCCAGCGTGGCAGGAAGTCCGTGCGGAGCCCAATCGAAGAGGTTACGAAGATAAACACCGCCGCCATCTTGATGGTGTAGAGATTCATAAGCGCGTGGCTTATCCGTCGACCGAATGCAAACAATTCGCTTTGGGTTGCGAGGCGACCTTCAACGGCGAAGGTTTCCAGCATGGCGCCGGCGACAGCGGCAGAGGCAAACAGCATCGCGACGAACAGCAACCCACTGCCGAGGAACACGGTTGCAAAGAACCGATCTTCGAGAGTACCGATGCGGTTGCGTAGCATCGCCATGAACCACAGAAAGGCGATCCCCGTAAATGGAATTAGCTTCAGCGCGAAGCGGACCCAACCTCGAAGAGTGGGATCGGCCAGCCAGACGCCAGACTCAGTCGGATTGGCTGGAATTGCGAGGCGAACGCATACCAAGCTGGCGATGAACAACACGGAGAAGATCACGCCGCTGATGGCAACAGCAGGCGGAGGTGCCGGCGGCGAGCGGTTTTCGATCGGTATTGTATTCAAGACATTTTCCCCAACGTAGCCGTCATCGCTCCACGTGACGAGCCGAAGCGATCATCGACGCGATTTGGGCATTCGGCTCATCACGCGGAGCGATGATGGCTACGGATCTGCAGCTTCTTCGCACTATCGACTAGCAGTCGCTGCACTGCGATTGGGCTCGGGCTGCTTCCAGGGCGTCTCGTTTTGCTTTTGGAAATACGCCTTCTTGCCACCTTCGAGCATTTCCTCTGCCGTGACGGTCGCAAAAACGTGCATGAGTCGCGCGATGACGCCGGTCCAACCGGTTTGATGGCTGGCACCCAGGCCGGCTCCGTTGTCGCCGTGGAAGTATTCGAAGAATTGCAGGCAGTCTCGCCAGTGCGGGTCCGATTGGAATTTCTCGCTGCCACCGAAGACCGCGCGGCGACCTTGCTCATCCCGCACGAAGATGTGCGAGAGCCGTCGCGTGAGTTCTTCGGCGACTTGATACAGTGTCATCATCTGCCCGCTGCCGGTGGGGCATTCGACTTGGAACTCGTCGCCGTAGTAAGTGTAGTACTGCAACAACGAGCGGATGATGAGTGCGTTGACCGGCATCCAAATCGGGCCGCGCCAGTTGCTGTTGCCGCCGAACATGCCGCTGTCTGATTCGGCTGGCAAGTAGTTGACGCGGTATTCCTGATCGCCGACGTGGAACACATACGGGTGCTCGGCGTGGTAGCGCGAAAGGGCACGCAGGCCGTAAGGGCTGAGGAACTCGTTCTCGTCGAGCATCTTCGCCAGCACGCGGCGGAGCTTAGTTTCATCCAGGATGGAAGCGAGTCGCCGACCCTCGTGACCGAGCTTACGCGGGTCGTGAATGAACGCAATCAACTCAGGGCGAGCCTCGAGAAAATTCCGAAATCGCTCCGCGACGTCCGGGTGTTGCCTGAGAAACTCTCCGTCAAAGACGGTGGCG
>CAIJTL010000929.1 GCA_903823545.1 uncultured Planctomycetaceae bacterium | reverse complement strand
GGCTGACAAGGTGTCAGCGGAGGGGTTGTTAGGTTCCTCGCCCGATGAGCCAGCAACACTTTGGGGGCGTATGCCCCCCGCTCTCTGATATCCAGGCATATCCTGAGATTTGTTTGGCTCCAAATGTCAGGAGAATAATCATGCTGATCAAAGTGACGAAGCGAAGTGTGATGTTGACGGACGGTCTGCGGGAATGGATTGAACGCCGATTGCAATTCGTACTAGCAAGTTTCTCGTCGCGAATTCGCCGTGTCTCTGTGATCTTCAGTAATGTGAGCGGCAATCGCGACAAACAATGCCGACTACGGATTGCGTTGATTCCTAGTGGGGAAGTGGTGCTCGAAGGCATCGACGCTTCGGTCGTCACTGCCGTGGCGAACGTCGCCGATCGTTCCGTTCGATTGGTGAGTCGAGCGTTGGGTCGCCGCCGCGAGTTTGGCGATGTGCCGGAGCGTGTGATTTTTTGTGAGTCTCGTCGTTGTCGCGAGTGGCGACCGAATTGAGCGCCCCGTCCTTTTTCTTAAGGAGTAAAAATCATGCTGGTACTTAGTCGCAAGGTCCAGGAACAGATTTGCTTACCGGGGTTCGACATCGTGATCAAGGTTTTGGAAATCAGTGGTGGAAAGGTGCGCCTGGGGATTGCTGCTCCCCGCGATGTTTCCATCGTCAGGGATGAGTTATTGACCGAACCGCGATGGCAGCCTGCGAGCGGGTTGACGGAATCAACATCCGCAAAGCCTTTTAAGTCCGCCGTTGTGAGTCCCCTTTTGGACCCAGATTTGGGATCACTGCTCTTTCCTGCCTCTGCGAAAACTCAGCCGCGGAAGTGTGTTTGAGAAATGATCGACTAGCAACGGGTAACTTTGCGAACCGCGATGGATCGCATAGCAGGAGAATAATCATTCGGATCAAAGTGACAAAACGAAATGTGACATTGACGGAAGGAATGCGAGATTGGGTTGAGCGGCGACTGCAATTCGCTGTCGGAAGATTCTCAACGCAAATTCGCACCGTGTCCGTAGTTTTCAGCGACGCGAACGGACATCGCGGTGGAAGCGACAAACATTGCCGTCTGCGGATCATGCTGAATCCAAGCGGAGAAGTTGTCGTGGAAGACACAGACCCTTCTGTTTTCGAAGTTGTATCGAGCGTCGCTGAACGTGCCGCCCGCTCAGTGAATCGCGAGTTGGAACGCCGTCGCGGTTTCTGAAAGTTCTTCGATATTTTAAGCCCGCTGTTCATTTAACAATGGATCTTGCTGATGTTAGAAGCCATTCCCCGTACGCCCCGTCTTTGTAGCTCAGAACAATTCAGCGAACAGATTGGGGCCGCGATTCGCCAGCGAACGCATTCGCAAGTACGAGATCTGCAAATCGACGTGAACGAGCAACAGGTCACGGTAATTGGCCGCGTTGGTTCTTATCACGTTTTGCAATTATTGATTGAGTCGGTGAAAGAATTGCAGGCGGCATATTTACTGCCAGTTCGCGTTCAGGTGCAGGTTTTAAAGTTGTCGGCAACGGTGTGAGTGCGACTATCCCAACTGTTCCCCAAAATGATAATCAGCCAATTTCACCCGGAGAGGAGTCAATGACCATGAGAACCAACATCGCTCTCCCAGGATTGACTCACCTAATGCGACGAGGCGATTTCGTAAATTGGCAATACGGCGTCGAATCGATGGAGCATTTGTCGATGTTTCAGGTGGATGTTCCAGCGCAAGTGGCTCCAGACGTGGTAACTCATGTTCGCGAATTCGATCACTCCGGCTTGCGAGTGGAGTGTGAAGACACGCTGATTCGCGTACACGGCCTTGCTGTTTCTTTGCAAGTTCTTGAATCGGCTCTTCAGACGGCAGAGGAACTCCAGGTGAAGCAGAAATGTTTAATTCATGTCGATGTCAGAATCTGCCCGTTGCAGGATCTCAACCGACAGGGAGCTTGAGCGATCACCATTTCATCACATCAGTGTGAGTTTGAGCAGAGAGTCAGGGAATAGTCATGGAAATCTCGATGTGGAGTTGGTTGGGCTTCATTGCTTTCGTATTAGCGATGCTGGCACTTGATCTGGGCGTGTTTCATCGGAAGGCTCACGTTGTGAGAATCCGCGAGGCGCTGACATGGAGCGCGGTGTGGATCGCGTTAGCGATGGTGTTCAATCTCGGATTGTACTTTTGGGGCGGCTCGAAACCGGCGATGGAATTCTTGACGGGCTACCTCATCGAGAAATCGCTGAGCGTTGATAACGTCTTTGTTTTCGCGGTGTTGTTTGCTGCTTTTCGAGTACCGAAGCACTGTGAGCACAAGATCCTGTTTTGGGGAGTCTTCGGGGCGCTCTTGATGCGAGCGGCGATGATCTTTGCCGGTGTCGCGTTGATCGAACGATTTCATTGGTTGATCTACGTCTTTGGCGGGTTCTTGGTGTTGACCGGACTGAAGATGCTGCGGCCGAATCTCAATCCGGCTGATCCAGAGAAGCATCCATTGATTCGCTTTTGCCGCAACATTTTCCCCGTGACGGCGGAGTATCACGACGATTGGTTCTTTGTTCGGCACGAAGGCAAACTTTGGGCGACGCCGTTGATTTTGGTGTTGATTATGGTGGAGACCACCGACTTGATCTTTGCGGTCGATTCGATCCCTGCAATTCTGGCGGTATCCAGCGATCCGTTCATTGTCTTCACCTCGAACGTGTTTGCTATGCTCGGCTTGCGAGCGTTGTACTTCGCTTTGGCGGGGATGATGGATAAATTCCGTTACCTCAAATACGGATTGGCTGGCATTTTGACCTTCGTCGGGACGAAAATGATGCTCGTGGATATAACCCCGATCCCGATTGCGGCCAGCTTGAGCGTGGTAGTCGGTATCTTGGCGACGTCAGTAGTCGCGTCTTTGTGGCGATCTCAGGAAGTAAAGGGAGTTGAATCGATATCGGCCACGCTGGCCTCTGGACCGTTGTTTGTCGCGGTCGTCCCAGAGTCGTTCGCCTGTGATCGTCTCGCGTCTCCGCGCGATGCCAATTCCATAATTTAGCTGCTTGCTCAACAGATCCAATTGCCAATTTGGTCCGGCCTGAAGTGGCCTTCTCCAGGTATCAAACGAATGAATAGACGATGATTCAACCAGAAATAATCCGACCGGTGCCGCAGACGAATGCGACACGGTTTGGCGAATTGGGAGCCGAGGCAATTCGATTGCTGTGCGGGGAGAGGCGGCGAGTGGATGTCTCAGCCATCCGCCGCTCACTCGCCGATGCGATGCAGGCTTGGCCTGGTGTGGAGAGTGATCTCTGGTGGAAATGGATCGTCGAAACAGGGCGAGGGCAAAACTATGCCACGCGCGTCATTGATGCTTCTCCGCGAGAGGTCTTCGAGTTGTTGCGAAACGGCTTTGCTGCCGTTACCAACGGCGAGAACGAAGGCTTTCAGTTGCTCGTGCTGACCGGAGCCAGGCGGCAGAAAACTCATTTGTATGCATTGCCTGGCGAGCTGACTGGGCGCTGGGTTTCGTCGCGAGAGTTGTCCTCGTTGCTCGGCGCGACTAAGGGCACAGCGGATCGGCGGTGGGTCATTCTCGACCCCATGTCGGATGATCTGCCACTGACGGCGGGCAGACACGGCGGCGGTTCGCACCACGGCGGAACCGGCGACGCCGCACATGCACATCCTTCGTCGTGGTCGCGGCTGTGGGAGTTCATGCGACCGGAGCGGTCGGACTTGTGGATTGTGCTGGTCTTCGCGTTATTCATCGGCATGCTGACTCTGGCGACACCGATCGCAGTGGAGGCACTCGTCAACACAGTCTCGTTCGGGACGCTGCTGCAACCGCTGATCGTGTTGTCGTTCATCTTGCTGACGTTCCTGGGCTTTGCGGCGACGTTGCGATTTTTGCAGCGGTTCGTTGTGGAATTGATTCAGCGGCGACTGTTCGCACGAGTCGTCGCGCGATTGGCGTGGCAGTTGCCAAGAGTGCGATTGGATGCGGCACATCAATTCTCGCCTGAGTTGCTCAACCGGTTCTTCGACATAGTGACGATACAGAAGACGGTGGCGCAGTTGGCACTCGATGGATTGACGGTCGTGCTGACAGTCGGTCTCGGCATGATCGTGCTGGCGTTTTATCACCCGTGGCTGCTGGCGTTCGATGTGGTGCTGCTGGTGATGCTGGCGTTCAATGTCTTCGTGCTGAGTCGCGGAGCAGTACGGACCAGTATTGAGGAGTCTGTGAGCAAATATGCAGTGGCCGGTTGGTTGGAAGACATCGCTCGCTGCCCAACGGTGTTCAAGGTGGTCGGCGCTGCGGAGTTCGCCTTGACGCGAGCCGACCGGCTGACGACCGATTACCTCGTGGCGCGAGAAGCTCACTATCGCGTGATCATCCGGCACATCCTCCTGGGACTCGCGCTTGAGGCGTTGGCCAGCGCGGTACTGCTGGGACTGGGTGGGTTCCTGGTAATTCAAGGCCAGATGACACTCGGCCAATTGGTCGCTGCGGAATTGATTGTGACCTTGATCGTGGCGGCGATCGCTAAGCTGGAGAAGCAATTCGAGAGCTTCTACGACCTGCTGACTTCAATGGACAAGTTGGGTCACTTGTTCGATCTGCCGGTCGAGCCATCGTCAGGCTTGATCCACGTCGGAAATAGCGGCGCAGCGGGCTTGTCCTTGAGAGGCGTGGGCTACTTGTATGATGACGGTTCGCTCGGATTGAGCGAGGTTTCGCTCGATGTGGCCCCCGGAGAAGTGGTCGCGATCACCGGACCGTCCGGCAGTGGCAAGAGCACTCTGCTCGATTTGTTGTTTCGGCTGCGCGAGCCGTCGTCAGGGCGAATCGACTTGGATGATCTCGATCTGGGCGACCTGCGACCGGAGGCGCTGCGGCAAATCGTGTCGCTTGTTCGCGGTATCGATGTCCTCGAAGGAACGCTGGCCGAGAACGTCCACCTAGATCGACCGGAGATTACGACGACAGACGTTCGCGACGCACTGCGGCGAATGGGGTTAACCGATGATGCGAAGAGTGACCACCTTCGACTGAACTGGAGTCTGGACACGCACCTCGCACATGACGGCAAACCATTGTCCGAGAGTCAGGCTCGGCGATTGATGTTGGCTCGCGCGCTGGTTGGCAAACCACGGTTGTTGCTGATCGACGGCTTGCTCGACGCGCTGCCCGACGAGGACGGCGAACGTTTGCTGGATGAATTGAAGAGGACGCGAGCCGACTGTTCGGTGATTTTGACGACGGGTCGCAAATCGCTCATGGCGAAATGCGATCGGGTTTGTGAACTGTGAAGACAGCGGAGAGACAGGAGCTGGAAATGTCGAACGCAATCGCGCAAATCGAAAATCGCGAGTTCAATGGCAGCGTTGGTTTCCCCGCGTTGCGATTAGCAAAGTCGTCGCGAGTTGCTCGGCGAGTTGCTCGCGTGTTGCTGGTCTTGCTCGCCGTGGCGGTTGTTGCGTTGGGATTTGCTCCGTGGCAGCAGACCGTTGACGGAACTGGCCGAGTTGTCGCGTACGCGCCGTTGCAGAGGCAGCAAACGATCGAGGCTCCGATCTCAGGTCGCATCGTGCGTTGGGGCGATCAAGTTTTTGATGGTGCTCGCGTCGAGGAAGGGCACTTCATCTTGGAGATTCAAGACCTCGATCCAAACTTGCAGATTCGGCAACAGGAGCAACTCGCGGCGACGGTGCGTGAACTCGAAGCGAATAAGATCGTCGCACTGGCGTATGAAGCACAGGTCGCAGCGTTCGAGACATCACGCGACGAAACGGTCAAGGCGGCGGATGAGTACATCAAAGTGGCTCAGGAGAAGCTGAAGATCGAAGAGAGAAACCTGGAATTCGAGCAAGCAGGGGAGCTGCAAGTGCGGCTCGATTTCGAGCGGCAAAAAGAGCTTAAGAAGGACGGTCTCTCATCGGATCTGAAAGTCCAAGAGTCCGAACGCAAATGGAAAGAGGCGATCACGAAGGTCGATAAGGCCGAGGCTTACATCCGCTCCGCGAAGAATGAACTCGCGGCGAAGCGGAACGAGCGGTCGGCGAAGGAGCGTGAAGCTCAGGCGAAGGTCGATTCGTCACGAGCGACGTTTCAGAAATCGAATGGCGATGTCTCAAAGCTCGACAAGCAGATCGCCGAGTTGCAGGTGAAGGTTGCTCAGCAGCAAAGCCAAATCGTAAAGGCTCCCCGCGATGGCGCAATCATGCACCTGATGGCTCATCAGGGGGGCGAGATGGTCAAGCAAGGCGATCCGCTATTCGTGTTGATCCCCGACGCCGAAGATCGCGCGACTGAGATTTGGGTCAACGGCAATGACGCGCCGCTGATCAGCATCGGTCGAAAAGTGCGGCTGCAATTCGAGGGTTGGCCCGCTGTGCAATTCGCGGGTTGGCCAAGTGTCGCGGTCGGCACGTTCGGTGGCGAAGTCATCAACGTCGATGCCGCCGCAGGCAACAGTAAGAACCAGTTCCGCTTGCTCATCGTCCCCGATGCCGACTCGCCACCGTGGCCCAGCACCAAGTACCTCCGCCAAGGAACACGAGCCAATGGTTGGGTGCTGCTCGACCAAGTCGGCCTCGGCTACGAAGCCTGGCGCAGACTCAACGGCTTCCCGCCGACAGTTGCGTATTCCGAGACGGCTGGCGCAGGGAAAACGGAGAAGAGCAAGTGATCGATCTTTCTAACGGAATCGTTAGGTGATGTCTTCAATAAAATCAACCTGTAATCAACAAGCTTTCGATTAGTTGAAACATCAGCATCCGAGTATCGTTTGCCCGACTCGCGAAGTGCGATCTGATTTCGCAACTCAAGAAGTGGGAAGCAAACGGAAGTGAAATTCAGCGCAAGGTCATCTCCACAGATTTCGGAAACGGCTCGGCGACGTTGGCTGAGGACGAGTCTGGGAGCTATCGCGGCAGGCGCGTGGTGCTCAGCAACAACGAACCACGTGAATGCGGAGGACGCGACGAGAAATCCGGAGACTCCCGACGAGGCTCTCGCGATCTTGCGAGAAGGGAACCAGCGATTCATTGCTGGCAAGTCGCTGAGCGTGCATCGCGATTTGGAACGAGTGAAGGAAGTCGCGCCGAAGCAGACGCCGTTTGCGGCGTTCTTGGGTTGCGCGGACTCGCGCGTGCCAATTGAGATCGTCTTCGATCAGGGCTTCGGCGACTTGTTTGTGACTCGAATCGCGGGCAACGTCGCGACCAGCGAAAACATCGGGAGCCTGGAATTCGGGACTTTGTTGCTCGGCGCGAAGGTGCTGTATGTGCTCGGCCACACGAATTGCGGTGCGGTCTCGGCGACTCTGCAAGGGACGGAAGTTCCAGGCCAAATCAGCGGCTTGTTCCAGCACATTCGCCCGGCTGTTCGCGCCACCAAAGGGAACCTCGCCAAGTCGGTCGAGGAGAACGTGCGATTGCAGGCTTCGGTCTTGTCGGAGTCGTCGCCTGTGTTGGCTCGGCTGATTCGCGAGAAAAAGTTGATCGTCGCGGGAGGTGTCTATGACCTGCAAACCGGAATCGTCAGTCCCGTGGAATTGGACTGAAAGCCTGTGACCGGAATCAGTCACATTGCGGAAAACCAACAATGCGAGACCACAAGGAAACATCGTGAACTCAGACCTTTTGCAGGCGATTCAAGCCAACTTGTTGTCGCCAGCAGTGCTGTTCTTTCTGCTGGGCGTGTTCGCGACTTTGGTGAAGAGCGATCTGAAATTTCCCGAGCCGTTGTACTTGGGCCTGACCATCTATTTGCTGACCGCAATCGGATTCAAAGGAGGAGCATCCATCGCAAAGGCGGGATTAGCCGCCGTCTGGCTACCCGCGTTGGCGGCGATCGTCTTGGGGACGCTGGTCTCACTCTGGAGCTATCCGATCTTGAGATTCATCGGTCGTCTGCTCGCTGTTGATGCGGCGGCATTGGCGGCTCACTACGGATCGTGCAGCGCGGTGACGTTCATTGCTGCGACAAACTTTCTGAAGTCGGTGAATCAACCGTTCGAGGAATATGCCTCAGCGTTTCTCGCGGTCATGGAGTCTCCCGCGATCATCGTGGGTGTCGTGCTTGGCAAGCTGGCGACTCAAACTCCGGGCGAGAAGTTGGGACCGATGTTGAAGGTTGCCTTGCACGAAGCTCTGCTGGGTCGCAGTGTGATCTTGCTAGTCGGTGGACTCATGGTTGGATTCCTGTCTGGCCAACCGGGACTTGAAACGACCGCCGGGTTCTTTGTGGCACCGTTTCAAGGAGTGCTCGCGCTCTTCCTACTCGAAATGGGGATGGTGGCCGCCAGGCGATTCGGTGACTTGCGGAAGGTTGGTTTGTTCCTAGTGGCGTTCGGAGTCACCATGCCGATTGTGAATGGTGCAATCGGAGTCGCTCTGGGTCGCTTCACCGGCCTGAGCCTCGGTGGTTCAATGCTCATGGGAGTCCTTGCAGCGAGTGCTTCGTACATCGCCGCTCCCGCCGCCGTTCGTTTGTCACTTCCCGACGCCAATCCGACGTTGTATCTCACGTCCGCGTTGGCAATCACGTTTCCATTCAACATCACGATCGGGCTTCCGATTTATTTTCAAATCGCCAAATGGCTGGCAGGAGGTGCTTCATGAAACTGCACTCGATGAAACTCGTGACGATTGTTTGCGAAGCATTAGCTCGCTCAGCCGTGACCGAATTGTTGAAAGAGACCGGCGCTCACGGCTACACGTTGTTCCCAGTGGAAGGAGTTGGCGCTCAAGGCTCGCGCGTCGCTGACATTGAAGAGTTCGCAAACATCCAAATCGAAGTCGTTCTGCAGACCGATCCCGCACTGCAACTGCTGGCTCGTCTCGAAACAGACTTCTTCGCTCGGTTTGCCATGATTGCCTACTCAACCGACATCGAAGTGATCCGTAGTGCTAAGTTTTGATCGATCTAAAGACTTTCGAGAACACGGGTACCCCATGTTACCAGATCAGCTCCGGAATTTATTGCAGGCGGTCCGTACCGGAGAACTCGCGGTCGAGTCGGCCGTGAGCGAACTGGCGGACTTGCCCTTCGCTGAATTGGGCTACGCGACCGTGGACCATCATCGCGCACTGCGACAAGGTGTTCCCGAAGTGATCTTTGGCCAGGGCAAAACGGCCGAGCAGATTGTCGGCATCGCTCGCGAAGTCGCGAGCAAACGGCAGAACGTGTTGATCACCCGCATCGACCCGACTCTTGCGGATTCGTTGCGGCAACAACTCCCTGACTTGCGATACGCCCCGTTGGCACGCGTGGCCACGTTGGAATTCACCGCCCCGAAATCGATCGACGGTTCCGTCGCATTGGTCTGCGCCGGAACCACCGATCTCCCCGTGGCCGAAGAATGTGCTGAGACGCTGCGTGTGCTGGGGATCTCGTGCGAGCGACTGACCGATGTCGGAGTGGCCGGTCTGCATCGCTTGCTCGCCCAACGAAAGCTGTTCGACCGCGTGTCGCTGGCGATCGTCGTGGCAGGGATGGAAGGAGCATTACCGAGCGTCGTGGGCGGCTTGGTGTCGATCCCGGTGATCGCTGTCCCGACGTCGGTCGGCTACGGCGCGGGCGCGGGAGGCTGGGCGGCTCTCTTGGGAATGCTCAGCAGTTGCGCCGCCGGCATTACCGTCTGCAACATTGACAATGGATTTGGCGCGGCAATGGCCGCGTATCGCATTCTAAAACCGCGCACACACATCGACAGCCATTCGTGAAGAAGCTCCCGTAGCTGAAGTCGTGACCGCTTGTTGAATTTCTCGAGGCGCACGATTTCATCGTGCGCGAAACCCGGTGAATTCGGGTACTTTGAAAACGTGCCCCACGTTTTTCAACAGGCTATTACTGAATGCACTCCGCAACGATGCTCCACGGGATTCGTTCGCCGGCGCGGAACGGGATGACGACATCGTTGCCGACGGGAATCGACGCAGGGACTGTCCAAGGGGAGTTCGTCAGCGTGATTTGTCCGACGTTGCGCGGCAGGCCGTAGAAGTCCGCACCGTGAAAACTTGCGAACGATTCCAGGCGATTCAACGCTCCGGCTTGATCGAAGACTTCGGCATACAGTTCGATCGCCGCGTGCGCGGTATAGAGGCCGGCGCAGCCGCAGGCGGATTCCTTGTCACGACGCGGATGCGGAGCACTGTCGGTTCCCAGAAAGAAGCGTGGGTCGCCGCTGATGGCCGCTTCGAGGACGGCCAGTTGATGCTTCTCCCGCTTCAGCACCGGACGGCAGTAATGGTGCGGACGCAGGCCGCCGTCAAATAGCGCGTTGCGGTTGAGCAGCAGGTGATGCGCGGTGATCGTGGCTCCGACATGCGGCGCGGCAGCGCGAACGAACTGCACCGCTTGCTGCGTCGTGACATGCTCGGCGACGACGCGTAATCGCGGAAATCGCCGCAACACAGGGGACAATTCGCGATCGAGAAAAACCGCCTCGCGATCGAATATGTCCACGCGCGGGTCGGTCGTTTCGGCATGGACGAGCAGCGGCAGTCCATGAGCCTCCATCGCGGCAAAGGCGCGATCGCAACGGCTCGCGTCGCGGACTCCCTGTTGAGAATGCGTGGTGGCTCCGGCCGGATACCATTTGACCGCGTGGACGAAACCGCTCGCTTTGGCAGCGCCGATTTCGGCGGCGGTCGTTTCTTCGGTGAGATACAACGTCATCAGCGGTTGAAATCCACTGCCGCACGGAAGCGCCTGCAGAATCCGGTTGCGATAATGTCGCGCGAGTTCCGTCGTGGTGATCGGGGTCGGCAGATTGGGCATAACGATGGCACGCGCGAACCGCCTCGCGCTGTCAGGCAGGACGCAGCGCAACATCTCGCCGTCTCGCAAGTGGAGATGCCAGTCGTCCGGTTTCGTGAGTGTGATTAAGTGTGACATCGCTAGCGACTCTCAAGGATTGCAGTTGGGACACTCAGCCGGCGAGACGTACTTCGGCACATCTTCCAACGGATACGTTTCTTGATACGGACATTTGAGGCAACCATGCACCCAAGCCACCGGAGCATCGGTCGCGCAACCACAGGCTTCACAGCGTCGTCCGGGAACAGGTTTCACGCGCGCGAATCCTGGCAGGTGACACTGCGGACAAACACTCCGCAGCTTTTTCACCAAGTCCTCGGCAGCCTCTGCGATCACCGACATCCGCTTAGGATTGGCGTGAGCGCGCATGTCCGTCTCCACAAACACGCGCCCGTTCTCCGACTGCTCCCGAGCCGACTCGAATGCCGTCCGCAGTGTGTCCCAGTCGGCCAGTCCCTTCCGCACCCGTGGGTCGTCCTCATCGAATGGCCGAACGATGAGGTGATGTTCCGGAAAGCCGATCTGCTCCGCAAACTTGGTGACCTCTTCCCAACTGGCGGAGGACAGGTGCGTAAAGTTGGTGTTTCGGCTGGAGCCCACTCCCACGACTTCCAACTCCAGGTCATCGTCAATCCAGACGAGCAATTCCAAGTTCCACGGAAAAAAACCGATCATCGGGTCCAAACCAAATGATCCTTCACTGGCCAACCCCAGCCGCAGTCCCGACAGTCGCATCCCCTCGCGCGCTTTGACGCGTGCTGCCTCAAGTTGCGTGCCCGAGCGCGGTCTCTCGCGAGTGAACGTGCCGAGCTGATCCGTATCAAAACCGCGAACCCGTTCGACCTGACATCCCAGACCGCCGGCCAATACCGGCCCGACCACGATCTCTTTACCGTGCTGATTTAGGAAGGCCACGGGCCGGTTTTCGTACCGGCCAGCCAATCCGGCTGCGCCAGCTCGATCGCTTGAAAGGATGCTCGGTATTTCGGTGCTCATGGCTGCCAAAACCTCCAGAACGGCACTCATTAGAATCTCCGCTACCTCTCCGACTCACCGACCTTGCCCAAATGAGTCAGCCGGATGACCAATAATATAGCAGAGGGTTTCGGTCTTTAGGCTGATGGTCAAGTCAAAGAAGGAAAGCGAAGTAGACTGTGCTCAACATGCCGGTCGTTGTTCATCGGCAAAGCCTGCGGATGCCGATGTCTGTTCTATCGGGTGGAGGACCAGATGGAATGATCAATTCACGGACGATTGGCTGGCTGACGCTGTGCCTAGGCGCGGTATTTGTCGCGTCTGGCTGTGCACAGACTCGCGGCCGAGCCGTCTCGAAGTCTCGGTCGAATTCGCCGGAGCGCGCGAGCGTCCGGTTCGGACAGGAAGGCGACGGCAAAGACGAACCCGACGCTAGCGCGTTCCGGCTCACTACCGCACAGGCGCAGGCGAAATCGCCAATTCAACTCGTCAGCGCTGAGCAGCCCGCTCCTGCAAACGTAGACGACTCGAAAATTGCTCCGCAGGAGCAAGTCCCCGTCAAAGAAGAGGTCGACCTAGAACCCCTGAAACTGGACGATGTGATCGGTTCGGTCATAGTGAGCTATCCATTATTGCGTTCGGCAATGTTCGAGCGGAACATCGCTCAAGGCAACTTGCTCGCGGCGGATGGTGAGTTCGATCTCAAACTGAAGGCCGACTCGCTCAACATGCCGCTCGGTTTTTATGAGAACTACCGACAGGCGGTTGGGGCCGAGCAGCCATTGTTTGGTGGCGGTTCGGTCTTCGGCGGCTATCGCATCGGGACCGGCAACTTTCCCGTGTATTACGGTGAGCGTGCGACAAAGCTCGGCGGTGAATTCAAAGCGGGGGCGACAATCCCGTTGCTCCAGAACCGCAATATCGATGATCGCCGAGCCGGTGTATGGCGAGGCAATTGGGAGGTGCAATCGGTCGAGCCAGAGATTCAGGCTCAGCTCATTGCCTTCATCCAGGCCGCGTCGATTGCCTATTGGAATTCGGTTGCCGCCGGACAAAACGTCCGCATTGCCGAAGACTTGCTGGAAAACGCGACCGAACGAAACGACGGGCTGGCTCGTCGAGTTGAACAGGGCGATGCTCCTGAGATCGAACTGACAGACAATCAACGTTTAATCGTGTCGCGTCGTACGAAGCTGATTGACGCCCGTCGGAAATTCCAGCAATCAACCTACAAGCTCTCCTTGTTCTTGCGCGATGAGACTGGTCAGCCGCGAGTCATTGACGTGGCTCGCCTGCCTCAAGAGTTCCCGAAAGCGGATGACCCGTCGCAACGCAATTTCGAGTCAGACATTCAATTGGCAATCACGAATCGTCCGGAACTTCGCTCGCTGGCAATTCTGCGCGAGCAACTCAATATCGACCTCGCAAATGCACAAAATCTCAGGCTGCCGCAGGTCGATGCCATACTTGTTGGCTCGCAGGACGTCGGCAACCCAGCCGATCCGAAGAAAGATGACAAGTCGCCGTTCGAGTTGGAGGGAGGCGTTGTCGCCAGTGTCCCGCTGCAACGCCGAAAAGCGAAGGGAAAGTCACAGGCCGTCGAAGGGAAGCTCGCTCAGCTCCAGGCCAAAATGCAATTCACTCAGGAGAAGATTGTCGCCGAAGTGCAATCCGCCAGCGCGGCTCTGAACGCCGCTTACCAACAGC
>CAIJTL010000928.1 GCA_903823545.1 uncultured Planctomycetaceae bacterium | reverse complement strand
CCCACCAGCCATCGAGAACCGAAAGATTTAGGACGCCATTGAGAACAACTTTCTCACCGCTCGTCCCCGATGCCTCCAACGGCTTTCGAGGATTATTGAGCCAGACATCAACACCTTGAACCAGATGGCGTCCAACATTGATGTCGTAGTCCTCAATAAAGATGACTTTTCCCATGAATTCCGGGCGTCGAGAGATCTTGAAAATCTCTTGCAGCACCTTCTTGCCAGGAACATCGTGCGGATGCGCCTTTCCGGCGAAGACAAATTGAATTGGCATCTGCGGATCATTCACGAGCATTGCGAGGCGATCCAAGTCTCGAAGCAGCAAATCGGCCCGCTTATAGGTCGCAAACCTTCGAGCAAAGCCAATCGTCAGGGCATCAGGACTTAAGACTCGTCGAAGTTGTGCAACAACATCGCGTGGCTCACCACGTCGTTCGGCTTCGAGGAATACTCGGCGGCGAGCGAAATCCATCAGGCCGTGTTTGAGTGCAACGTGAGTTTCCCAAAGCTGGCCATCGGGGATTTCATTGATTTTTTCCCAGACCTCAGGAGTCCCACCGCGGGTCTGCCAATCAGAACCGAGGGCGTGGTTGTAGAGATCTCGCATTTGCGGTGCGACCCAACTTGGAACGTGTACTCCGTTGGTGATGTGCCCAATCGGAATTTCTTCTTCGCCGCGATTCGGCCAGAGGCAAGTCCACATGCTGCGAGACACTTCTCCATGCAGCGACGAAACCGCGTTCGCTCGACGAGACATCTTCAGCGCCAGGACCGTCATGCAAAACGATTCATGATGGTTGTTCGGATCGACGCGACCAAAAGCCATCAATTGGTCGTGACTCATCCCCATTTGCTCGCGCAAAGAACCAAGGTGCTCTTCGATCAGACCGCTATCAAACCGGTCGTGGCCAGCGGGAACGGGAGTGTGTGTCGTGAAGCAGATCCGCCGAGCCACTCGTCGTGTCGCCTCCCCTTGATCGACTCCCTGTTCGTGCATTGTCTGACGAATCATTTCCAATGCCGCGAATGCACTGTGCCCTTCATTGAGATGCAACGCACTGGGGGAAATCCCGATTTGACGCAACGCTTTCACACCGCCAACGCCGAGCAATAGCTCCTGACGAATTCGAACTCGCGTGTCACCACCATAAAGTCGAGCCGTCAACTCACGGTCTTCTGGAGCATTGCCGGGAATGTCGGAGTCCAACAAATACAATGTCACTCTGCCAACTGCGACTTTCCAAACTCGAGCGGAAATCATCCCGCTACGAGTATGAATCTCCACAACAACGGGAGTGCCGTCAGGAGTCGTCGCCAAGCGTAGCGGCAGGCGATCTCGATTGACGTAGAGATAGTCTTCTCGCTGCATTCCCTCTGCATCGATCCACTGGCGGAAGTAGCCTTGATTGTAGAAGAGGCCGATGCCGACCAACGGAATGTCGAGGTCCGAAGCACTCTTCACGTGATCGCCCGACAATACACCGAGGCCGCCCGAGTAAATCGGGAGCGACTCATGCAATCCAAATTCGGCTGAAAAATAGGCAACGGGCTTCGCCCTCAAGAGACCGACGTGCTGATCGCCCCAACTCGTCGTCGGATTCAAATAGTCCTGTAATCGCCGATACGCCAAATCGATGCGACTTTGCAGTGACATTTGCCGCACACGCTCTTCGAGGCGATCGAGGTTTTCGACCGTAAACTCCGACAACAAGCTGATTGGATTGTGGCCACATTCGCGCCATCGAACCGGATCAAGATCGCGGAAGATCTCCGTCGTCTCCGCATCCCAGCACCATCGCAAATTCGTGGCTAGTGCCCACAGTCGCTTTTGGACCGGAGCAATGAATTGATCGAGCGTTCGGCATTCACTAACGATGTTCGATAACTGTCGGCCTGCGGCGACCAACAAATCGATTTCTTCACGCGCGAAGCTTCGTTCTTCAGTTGCTTGGACAACCAGCACTCCTTGCAACAACCCGCGATCGATCAGGGGCACACCCAAGAACGCATGGAAATGATCTTCTCCTGCCTCGTGGAAGTACTTGAATCGTGGATGGCGAGCGGCGTCTTCGACGGTAATCGGCCTCATCTGCTCGGCGACCATTCCGGCCAAACCTTCGTGCAGAGCCATGCGTACTCGGCCAACACTCTCACCACGCAAACCAACAGTCGCAGCTAACAGCAGATGCGAGCGATCTTGCTCCAACAAATAGACCGAACACACATCGGCCCGCAATCGCTCTTTGACCGCTCGAACCAACTGAGCCAACGTCTCCTCTGGGTTATGGCAGCCAGCGAGAGCCGCCTGAAGTTCGTCGTTACTAAATGGTTCAAGCTCCACTGACGGATTGCTGGTGACTGGTGACAACATCGGTGTTTGGTCCTTGTGTACGAGCACGAAAAACTCAAGAACGTGAGTGTTTTGGAGTAAGGTAGGCAAGTGCTGTGCCGCGAGCGTTTGCCCTCAAGACGTGCGGTCCACAAGAGTTTGTCCGAAACAGTGCAGAACCAGAAAACTCCGGAAAACTAATGAAGTTGGAGGGATTTCATGGCGATAGCGGCCAGCAATGTTGCTGCCTCATTCGTCAGCAGTGTGCTAGTAAGACAGTCACAACAATGGGCGGATATATGTTGTCGGGCATCGCATCAAAAGCAGTGTGACACCCTAAAAGCGGCGAGATTCCTGGGGCCTCTCACTTTCCGAGAGGCAACCCCTTGCTGACATGAAATGAGAATGAGACTTCGGTATGCCGGTTGCTTTTCGAGGGTCATTGCCCGAAGGTTCGTCACGCTCGCTGGTCAGTGTTACTCTCTGGCCAAGTATCGCGAACTCGTTGAAACAGCAAGTTCCAAGGCTTGGTTGTCGTTGATGAGTTGATCCGAATGACGTGACCGGCAAGTTCGGTGGAGCAGCTTTATGCGTTTGGATAACTACGAGACCGATGGGTTCTACGACGAAATGTTCGATGATGGCGGAGCGCCACGCTCGCGAGCTGATGCGCTTGCGAAACGATTGGTTGCCCTCTCTGAAGGAGAGTTGGTCCGACGCCAAAAAGCGGCCGATCTAACTCTCCTCAATATGGGAATTACTTTCGCGGTCTACGGTCACGAAGCGGGAACCGAGAAAGTTTGGCCGTTCGACATCGTGCCGCGCATCGTCGACGGTTCCGAGTTCACCATGATTCAACGCGGTCTGCGGCAACGTATCTTCGCGTAACAAAAGCTGGAAAAAGCCACCAAGCGGGTACCACTTTTTCTGGGCTTTGCGGCGAACTTTCAAGACGGGCAGCGGCTGATGAGTTTGCGCCCGAAGTTGGGGCCGCCTTGGGAGACTCAGCCTTTACGGTCATCTGCTCAGTGGGTTTGGGGCCCACAGCAATTT
>CAIJTL010000927.1 GCA_903823545.1 uncultured Planctomycetaceae bacterium | reverse complement strand
GCTACCGGGACTCGATTGATCCTGACGCTGCTCCATGAACTCCGCCGACGCAACTTGTCTCGCGGCCTAGCCACGCTCTGCATCGGCGGCGGACAAGGAGGGGCGGTGGTGGTGGAAGCGGCTGGGGAGAACTGATTGGTCATTGATCATTGGTCCTTCTCCGAATGACCAATGACCAATGATCAATGATCAATGATCAATGATCAATGATCAATGACCGATAACCAATTCTGCCTCACGCGACCGAAGCATTCCAAACCACGCGCATTTCGCATCACGTCTTCGGCGTTCCCCAGTGGTCGCGGTAGTCTCGCTTGAGCAGCTTTGCGGCGGACTCGTCGCCAGTGATTTGTTCTTTGACGGGATCGAAGTGGATGACTCGATCGACTCGCGTGGCGATGTTGCCGAGATGGCAGAGCGCGGTGGAAAGATAATTGATCTCGATGTCGGCGTTCGGTCGCGCGCCGGTTTTGATGCAGTCCAAGAAGTTGGCGTGATGCGCACCAAGATCCGGGCCGCCGCCGGTCGACTCTTCGATCAGCTTGTTGCGTGGTCCGTAAAGTTTGTAGCTCCCGATCTTGCCAAAGATCATCATCCCTTCGGTGCCGTAGTAAGCGTCGCCGTTCTCGTAGCCTTCTTGCACGTACGGGGACCAGATGCGTTGCTCGAAGATCAGTTGCTTCGGCATTCCTGATTTCGCGGCAGCGGCGTACTCGAAGGCGATGTATTGCGTGTCGGGCCATTGTTGGTCGTCGTCGAAGTAGCACTTGCCGCCGAGTGCCGCGATGCGCGTCGGGTGAGTTTCGACGCCAAGTCCCCAGCGAGCGATGTCGATGTCGTGAACGCCATCGTTGCCGATGTCGCCGCAACCGAAGTGATGCCACCAGCGCCAAACGCCATGCAGGAAGTTGGACTGATACGGCACGAAGGTCGCCGGACCAACCCACGTGTCGTAATCGAGATGCTTCGGCGGATCAGTCGGCTTTTGCTTTCCGATTGTCCCGCGCCGCTGACTGTTCCACGCTTTCGCGACGAGGATTTCGCCAATCGCACCGGACTTGAGCTTGTCCATCGCCTTGATGACGTGCGCCGTGCTGCGGCTTTGAGTCCCCACTTGCATGACGACTTTGTTTCGTCGAGCGGCCTCGATCATCTGTCGCCCTTCTCGCATGTTGTGCGAGCATGGTTTTTCGACATAGACATGTTTGCCTGCGTTCGCCGCCAGAATTGCTGCGGGAGCGTGCCAATGATCCGGAGTCGCGATCCAGACCGCTTTGATCTCTTTGTCATCGAGCACATGCCGCATGTCTTTGACGACTTTGGGAGCCAGCCCCGATCCCTTCGTCACCGCCTCCGCCGCACGAGCCGCTCGTTGTTCATCGACATCGCAGACGTAGGCGACTCGCACTGACTTATTGCTTGCGAGTTGATTCGTATGCGCCATCCCCATGCCACCGGGGCCAATCACAGCGACCGGTAAACGATCAGCGTCGCTCTTCGGTTTCTCGTCAGCGTTCGCTTCAGCAACAAACAGCCAAGACGCAGAAGCTGTCGCGGC
>CAIJTL010000926.1 GCA_903823545.1 uncultured Planctomycetaceae bacterium | reverse complement strand
TCTTTGACAGTCAACATGCCGTCGCGATCAACGTCACCGAATTCCAACAGACGATCAAATGGTTGTTCCAACGCGGAACCTTTCGCTTCGGACTTTGACAGCTTTCCATTTTTGTCAGCATCAAATCGAGCGAAGAAAAGCGGCGTACTTTTGAGGATTTGTTCAAAGGGACGTCCCCCCTGCCCCGTAAACGATGCGACGGTAAACGTGGGGGGCATCGCTTGTCCGCGCCGGATCGAAACGCGAGGGAAGAAAGCTGCCAACGAATGAAATTGGTCGCGAGTCCATTTATCGGTGGGATGATCGTGGCAGTTAGCGCATTGCAGTTGGATGCCGAGAAAAATACGCGACGCCTCGCCCGCAATCTCTTCGGCGTTCGCTTGCTGAGCAAACACAAACGCCGCTTCTCCATGCTCACTCACATCGCCAGCCCCAGTCAGTAAAGCTTGAGCGATCTTGTTCCAGCCGACGTTCTGTTGAAGCTGCGTCGTCATCCATGTTTCAAAAGTTGGAATCGCCACGCGAGCGAATTCGTTGGTCGCTCGCATGAAGATCACGTCACGCCAATACAACGCCCAGTTCAACGCGTAATCGTCAGACGCGAGTAACCGGTCGATCAACTTCGCCCGCTTATCTGGATCGGGATCGAGCCCGAACAAAGTCACTTCCTTCGCGGTCGGCAACGTCCCGACGATGTCGAAACTGACTCGTCGGAGAAAGTCTTCGTCATTCACAAGCCCTGCTGGACTCACTTTGCTTGCGGCCAGCTCGGCTTCGATCCGTTGATCGACTTCAGAAGCAACCAGCTTTGAATCACCCGTTTTCGACTGACCTGGCAACTCTGCGGCCACAATGGCACAAGCCCAAAGTATCGTTGCCGCGAATCCGGTCACCGCCAAAAACATCATTGGGAGTCGCAGATGGCATCGCATCGGAAGATTCCTTTTGTCAAAACAAAGCTCGATCGGGTGGTTCAGCACCGCTTGATTGAGCACGAGACAACAGCGATCAAACCCCGATGTTGTCGTTTGGTTTCGCGGAATTCCACCAACTATCCGCCGCCGTGCTCGACTCGTCCCATTCTGCTGACTGTTGTAGATTCCCGTTCGTGTCGTCGGAGATTCTGTCGAAGTCGCTTCATCTCGCAAACAGAGGTTCGTCATGCTGAAAGGTGTCCCGCGTTTGATTTCACCGGAACTGATGCACGTCCTGATGAAAATGGGACACGGTGACGAACTGGTTCTGGCGGACGGAAACTTTCCCGCCGACTCAAACGCTCAACGAATCGTGCGAGCCGACGGACACGGCGTTGTCGAAGTGCTCGAAGCCGTGCTGAAATTTCTGCCGCTCGACACGTTCGTCGAATTCCCGGCGGCCGTCATGCAACCGGTTGATCCCAAGGCACCAGAGCCACCGATCTGGAACGAATTTCGCCAGACGATCACCGCAGCCGAAGGACGCTCGATCCCGCTCCAACCGATCGAACGCTTCGCCTTTTACGAACGCGCTCGCCAAGCCTACGCCATCGTCGCCACCAGTGACACGGCGCTGTACGCCAACTTGATCCTGAAAAAAGGGGTGGTGGTGGATTAAGCCCCGTCCCATCAACCGCTGAGACCTCGTAGGACGGGCACTCCTGCCCGTCGTTTTCAAAGGTTCGATGTGGGGGCAAAGATTCGACGGGCAAGAGTGCCCGTCTTACGGATTTGCAGGACAAAATCTTTCACTGCAATACGTCAACGTCATTGTTCCGTGTCGTCTCCATTTTCCGTGTCCCAATTCTGAACGCTCTTCGGCTATCCTGTTGCCGAATTCGTTAGATGGAGTCAAAGAGGGGTTGCAGAGAACTCAAGGAGTGAGACATGACGACGACTCTCCCGATTTTGGAGACACGCGAAGTGACTCAGGAAGAGGCAACGCACTTGGCCTCGCTGAGCAGCATTAATGCGTTGCATGCGGATGGCATCGTGCCGGGGGGCTGGTGGCATCGTGACGGCGATCGAGTCGCGTGTGATTTGTGTCCTCGTCAGTGCGTGATGAAGGACGGTGATCGCGGCTTCTGTTTCGTGCGGCAGAATCTGGGCGGTGAGATGATGCTGACGACGTATGGTCGCAGCACTGGGTTCTGTATCGATCCGATTGAGAAGAAGCCGCTGAATCATTTCTTGCCGGGGACGAGCGTCCTGAGTTTCGGTACGGCGGGCTGCAACCTCGGCTGCAAGTTTTGTCAAAACTGGGACATCTCGAAGTCGCGAGAGACCGAACGGCTGAGTCAGCGTGCGTTACCGGAAGAGATCGCTCTGGCGGCGAAGGAGATGGGCTGTCACAGCGTGGCCTACACGTACAACGATCCGGTCATTTGGGCCGAGTACGCAATCGACACGGCGAAGGCCTGTCGCGCGGTGGGTGTCAAATCGGTCGCGGTGACAGCAGGCTACATCACGAAGGAAGCTCGCGGGGCGTTTTATGAATTCATGGATGCGGCGAACGTGGACCTCAAAGCGTTCACGGAAGAGTTTT
>CAIJTL010000925.1 GCA_903823545.1 uncultured Planctomycetaceae bacterium | reverse complement strand
CCGTTCGATGAACCATGCCGCAAAACGACGGTCTTGTCGAATGACGAGAGTCTGCGATTCACATATGCGTCTCGCAAACTATGGCTGACGGCGATGACTTGATGAGCACAGGCTGAGGCGAGTCGCTCGGTTGTGTTGAGCAGTTTGCCCTTCCAACCCGTCGCTGTTTCCAAGCGGAGTCCGCGAAGCGTGTAGACGCGAACGGGAACTCGGCACAGCCAAGCAGCGAGATTCCCCAACAAGCCGGCCTTCGGCGTTCCGGCGTTCACAATTTGTGGCTTCAGCTTCTTGAGTACGGCACAGAGCTGCCACAGGGCTTTCAAATCCCGCCACGGTGAAATCTCACGCTCCATGAGAATCGAGATGATGGTGACCCCCTCTCGCTCCGCAACGGCAGCCAGCGATTCATGCGGCGACGCGATCAACGTCACATCAAAACCTTGCTCCCGCAGAAAGGCGAGCTGTCCGCGCATCAAGAACTCAGCGCTCATCGCGTGTGTCGTGATGTAACAGAGTCGCGTGCGACTTTGGTTTTCGCGCTGCATCACATCCTCTTTCGACTTACTTCGCGGTGTATCCGCCATCGACTACGAGTGTTGTTCCGGTAATCCAACGGCCGGTCTCGGCCATCAAAAATGCAATGGCATTCGCAACGTCGAGCGTCGAGCCAAAACCGAGCGGATGAGCGGCTTTTAAAACTTCGTATTGTTCGATGGGCATTTGATGAGCGACCGATTCCGTCATCTCCGAACGGACATGTCCCGGGGAAACGCAGTTCACTCGAATTTCTTCCGGTGCGTATTCGAGCGCCAGCGACCGACAGAATCCGTCGAGCGCCCCTTTGCTCGCGGAATAGATCGACAACGCTGGCAACCCAATCAAGCCCATGATCGAAGAGACGAATACAATCGATGAGGGTTTGTGACAAACACCACGTTGGCGAAAACTTTTTGCCAATTGGACCGCAGCCAGAAAATTGATTCGCAAGACGTCGTCGATGTTTTCCGGTGTTGTGACTCGCAACGGTCGGGTCAATTGCATCCCCGCACAATGGACGAAACCGTGCAGGCCACCTTCCTCGTTTCCTACTCGCTTCATCCAGTCGTTGATCGCGGTGGTTTGACTGAGATCAAACGGTTCGACACGACAAGGGGCACCGTCGAGTTTGCCGACCGTCGCATTCAATTGTTCGCGATTACGGCCAACGAGGACGACTTTCGCACCCAGTTGGCTCAGCAGCACACAAGTTTCGCGACCGATTCCAGAAGAGGCTCCGGTCACCATCAAGGTTCGATCGGTCAATGACATCGGATTGAGTGTCATGCCGCCCTCCGGTTCGCGTGATCCGCTTCTGTTTGGAAATTTGTCGTTGCGATCGTCGATTCCTTTTCTGAGTCGCAATTTGAACTGCCGACACGCAGCACTTCGGCGCACGCCAACGGTCCGCAAGTGATTGCCGCTCCCGCCCATGAGAAGCCGACGCCGAAACCGAGCAGCATTAGCTTCTGCGCTGAAGTCGTTAATGAATCACTTAAGCACGCTGCCATCGTTACGGGAATCGAAGCGCAGCTGGTGTTGCCGAATTCTCGCAGGCTCAACGGCATCTTTTCTTTCGGCAGCTTCAAACGCTTACCAAGATGATTCAACATGAAGGTATTGGCCTGATGCATCACAACGGAGTCGACCTCTTCAAGCGACCATCCCGCCTGTTGCAAAGTTTGTTTCGCGAGAGCCGGAACTTCTTTCAATGTGAAGGAAAACACCTCTGGCCCGTTCATCGAAATCTCTTCGTCACTTCGCAGGCCGCCATCGGCGCGAGTGACTCGCAGTTGAGTTTGAACGCTATGAGGCTGACGCGATTCACCCGCTGGTGCGATGAGATGTGATGCACCACGCCCGTCAGTCCCCAAGACGAAATTCATTTCCGGAGCATTCGGATCGAATTCGATCGCCGTTGCTGTTCCCGAATCGCCGAACAAGTGAGCCGTCGCCGTATCTTGCGGCGAGACTTTGCGCGACAACGTATCGCCGACTAAGAGCAAGGCTCGCTTCATTTGCCCGGCGGAAATCAATTGCGAAACCAGCCACAGTCCATATGGAAAACCGGAACAACCTAAGTTCACATCGAACGCCGCGCATCCGGTGCTAAGCCCTAATCGTTGTTGCAGCGTGCAGGCAGTCGCGGGTAATGCGTAATCCGGCGTTTGTGACAAGAAGACAAGAATCTCAACGGAATCCCGCTCCCAACCGGTTCGCTGCAACAATCGCTCGGCTGCTGCGGCACACAGGTCGGACGCACAAATATCTTGTGGTGCCGTCGGACGTTGATCGATACCGAGGCTTGCACTGATTTTCTGAATGGCCTCGAAATCTGCCGTGCCTGCGAATTGTTCGACGGACGTCGTCTGCTCAGGAACAGCAACCGTCAGCCCAGCAATTCGAGCATTCGAGACACGAAACGTCGCCATGTTGATCCTTCAACCTAAAAACAAAGCATCCTGCTTGTTGAGCAAACCAAATCAGTAAAGAAGCCGCGAAGACAATGCCGCAAGCTCGGTAGATTTGTGAGATATCTTCTAGAGAGAAAAACACCGCGGCGGGTTGTATCGAAACCCGCGAAAAGCCAGCAACAGGATTTCTACGATCACACCAATTGGCGTTTCGCCATGCGTTGGAAGTGCCCTTCAACGGCCATCAACTCATTAAAAGTTCCGCATTGGTCGACTCGGCCATTCGCGATGACGTAAATGCGGTCGGCGTCTCGAATCGTACTCAGTCGATGTGCGATGACGAGACGAGTGATGTTTCGGCGTCGCAAACTTTCTGAAACGAGTGCCTGGGTCCGATTGTCGAGAGCGCTTGTCGCTTCATCGAAAAGCAACATTTTGGGGCTTCCGGCCAATGCGCGAGCGATCAAAAGACGTTGACGCTGCCCGCCAGAAAACGTGGTTGCGCCCTCATTGAGGACCGTGTGTAGTCCCATCGGCAGGGCCTTGACCTCTTGTTCCAGACCTGCGTCTCGCACTGCTTGCCACGCTTCAGCAAATGACAGCGGACGACCGAGAGCAATGTTTTCGTAGACCGTCCCGTTATTGATCTGACCGTTGGGAAATACGACACCAATCTGCCGTCGAACGACCGTCGCATCGATTCCACCAAGTTCTTGGTTGTCGAAGTAAATCGAACCCGCTTCGGGAGTTTCAAAACCGAACAACAATCGCAATAGCGTTGATTTGCCGCTACCTGATGGTCCGACAACCGCAATGAACTCACCGGGTCGAGCCTCAATGCTCACGTCATTGAGAATCAACGGACCATCGGCGCGATACCGAAATGAGACTCCACGTACCGAAAATCCACCTGCGAGATCACCAGGATCAACCTTAGATGCGTCGTTTTCCAGCGGTTCCGCAAGCAACGGCTCAACAAGATTGCGTTTGGACCATTGATCCAAAACGTTGACCATGGTTTCGCTCAGCGATTTTGACTCTGACATCGCGAACTTAAAGGCGGAGTGAAATACCAAGAATTTTCCGATCGTCATCCATGCTAACCCACTGCTGATCTCGATTGACGTTCCTAGAAGGACAGCGGCTTCGTGGAACAAGGCGAGCAGCGCTAAGGTGGCAATGGAAACGTTGATGATTCGTAAGCGATCTTGATGACGTTGCATCTCGGAAACCAGCCGCATCTGTTCGGTGTAACGCGATGCCCAATGATTGAACGCTCGCTGTGCTGCTTGCGAGACATGCAATTTGGAAACTCCGCCAACCATCTGTACCGCGAAACCAAATAGATCGCTTTCTCGTTTGTTGACTTGCGAAGCCAGTTTGCGGATTCGTCGGCCAATTCGGAGGGTTGCCGCCATCGTGACCACGATTGCCGTCAGCGGAATCCAAGCCAGTGGACTCCGTAAAAAGTAAGGCGTCATGCTGACCAATGTGGCGGTCGAACCGAGAATTCCCCAGAGTGCATTCGCACCAATGTCGGAACTCAGCTCTGTGACAGCCATCACTCGGTGAGTCAAATCACCGGCAGAAAAGCTCGAAAGAAATCGCTGAGGCAAGCGGAGAACTCGATCAAGGACCGCCATCTGCGCATCGCTCGAGATCCCAGCCTGCATCCTGACGACAAACAAGCGCTGGCACAGCGAGAAGGCCGATTGTCCCAACGCGACTGATGTCAAAACCAAAGCCATGATTCCTAGGACATTCAATTTCGCGTTCGGAATGATGTCATCGACGATCGGTTTTGTTTGACCGGGAGCGACCCAAATAATGACAAGCAGCCCAAACCACAGGCAAAACAGTGCGAGCAGATCCCGCCGATATCGTGTCAGCGAAAATCGAAGCAATTGTGCAAACGAAAGATCCCGATCACTTGGCAACGGGCGAATGACGCTGATCGCATGCGGCATCAACTTCAATTCCACCTTGTCATCAATGAACTGGCTAGTCCCGAGTGTGGGATCAATGAGTTCGTAGCGGTCTGATCGCCAAAGTAGAGCCACAGGTCGCTGCTCGTGGCTCAACCGTCCGATGAGTGGACCACAATCAGAACGGAACCAGTTTTTGGTCAGCAAGACCGTACGAATTCGAATGTGGGAGGCACGCATGATTTCAGTGAGCGTGTCGCTGTCGCTGGAATTTGGTGTCTTGACAGATTGATCCGTTGAAGACCCGCGATCGTTTCTCTTCGAGCTGTGCCCCGTTTGAAACGTACATCCCAATTCATGACCTACGATTGACAACACAGACCACAATGGTGAGATCCCTCGGGGCATTGTATTGCCCTGAGTCCACGCGTGACTCAAGCCGTCGAATGCACCTGCCGTTTCTTGTGCGACGATTTCATCTCGAGTTCGAAGCCGACGTGCTTGAAGTTCATGGGATCGTGCATCAATTGCGGCCAAATGTTCGAGGAGATGTTCACGCAACTGTTGGGCGCCGATGAGCAACTCTGCAATTGAGGTCGACGGTGATGCGGCTTCAAAGTGCAGTTTGCATGGTTCAAGTCCTTCCAGCCAAAGACTGCGATCAATAGCAATCGGCGCGGAATCTTGGGTGACAACGCGGCTCCCGCCCATCAAATTCATGCAACCATTGGAAACTTTGGCGAACGCCAGCCCCGAAACTTCTGCGCTAGCTCGTTCTCCAGCAGAGAGAGCCGTTGGTTTCGAGGGCT
>CAIJTL010000924.1 GCA_903823545.1 uncultured Planctomycetaceae bacterium | reverse complement strand
GGACCTTCGCCAATCATCAACAAATGCGCGTCCGGTCGCAGAATGGCGACCAATGCCATCGCGAAGACAATATCTTCACCCCTCTTCTGCCGAGCCATCCGGCCAATGAAACCGATCACCGGCGATCCGACGGGAATCTCCAACTCGGCCAACAACGCTTCGCGATCGGTCGTGAAATTTTCGGGGATTGAGATGCCATTGTGGATGACTCGAACGATGTCATCGGGATAACCGATCGAGCGGTAGAACTCCGCCACGGCATGCGAGTTCCCAATGAGCCGATCCGTGCGACCGATCAGTTTTTGGTCGAGCCATAACTGCCATCCCGACTTCCAAACATCAACACAACGCTCAGAGACAACAATCTTCAGGCGGTGAGACATGCGGCGTCCGACGATCAATCGAGCATACGCATTTGCTGCGAACAGCCATGTATGAAGAATGTCGGGTTGCTCGCTTTGGATGAGCTTTCGCAATCGCCAGAACGTGAATGGATCGAACTTCCATTTCTTCCCAAGAACAGTCAATCGCACTCCGTGATCGGCGAGTTCTTTCGCCAGCGGACCACTTCGAGTCATCGCGACGACGTGCACATCGAACTCATCGGGTGGCAATCGGCAAGCGAGCAAGACCAATTGCTTCTCAGCCCCCGACTGATCGAGCGTCGGGACGAGCAACATCACTTTCAGGCGTCTCGAACTCGGCGGCGAAGAGGACATGCAAAGCAATCTCGTTAGAGACATTCACGAAACAAGGTGAGCCGGAGAGCGTTAGCTCCCGGACAACATCGAAGAAGTCCGGGGGCTAAAGCCCTCCGGTTCACCAGTGCATTGAGTTTTTCTCAGTCGCTCAAGCAACTACTTTGTGCATTGCTCGAAGTACTTCTTCGAACCCTCTGGATCAGGCTTAATCGTCGCTGAGCCCGGCTTCCAATTCGCTGGGCAGACTTCGCCGTTTGTCTCGAAGAACTGCAACGCATCGAGCATGCGGATCGCTTCGTCGACGCTCCGTCCGAGCGGCAGGTCGTTGATCAACTGATGTCGCACGACCCCCGCCTTGTCGATCAGGAACAGACCTCGCAGAGCGATTCCCGCACCTTCGATCAACACGCCGTAATCGCGAGCGATCGACTTGGTCAGATCTGCGATCAACGGGTACTTGATCTCGCCAAGGCCACCCTGCTCGCGTGGCACGTTAGTCCAAGCGAGGTGCGTGTAGTGGCTATCGACCGACACACCGAGCACTTGGCAATTGCGTTTGGCGAACTCGTCCGCCTTGTCGCTGAATGCCGTGATTTCGGTCGGGCAGACGAACGTGAAGTCGAGCGGATAGAAAAACAGAACGACGTACTTGCCCTTGAATTCAGACAAAGTCACTTGGCGAAACTTACCACCGTCTACCGCCTTCGCCGAAAATTCGGGAGCCGGATTTTGCACGAGAGTCGACACAGCAGAACCCCTTTCAGAATGAGAGAAACATCGCTCTCGGACGAACGTCACCGAAAGCGATGCGACATTGTCGTCGGACTGACTCAGACTGCAACTCAGACGGCTTGCTGAGTTTGGCGGTCGGTCGGCATACTCCGTTCGCTTTTGAAAGTTGGCGAGGTCGGAGTTCTGTATGTCTTCTCACACTTATAGCCGCGAAGTGTTGCTGGCTTATTTGGCAGAGCAATTGCCATCCGAGCGGATGGCTGCGGTCGAACAAACGCTTCGAGAATCAGAGCCGCTGCGAGAAGAACTCGCGTTGCTGGCGCGCGAACGCGATCAAGGCGGCTTCACCGTCGGCGAAGTCTGGCGTCGCGAGCGATTGAGTTGCCCGACTCGCAGCCAATTGGGAGCCTACTTGTTGGAAGCACTCGACGCTGGCCCGCAGGAGTATGTCCGATTTCATTCAGAAACAGTCGGCTGCCGCGTCTGTGCAGCCAATCTCGCAGACCTGCAACAAGCGACCGCACCTTCTCCTGAAAAACAACGCCGTCGTCGCAAATACTTCGATTCGTCAGCGGGCTACCTGCGACGCGATTCGTAACGCGATAACGCTGCCAGGGAAGCAGTTGACTTCTTGCGGCTCAACTCAGAACCGCGCTTCGCAGGCCACTCCGGGAGTTCCGTCTGTCGGATGCACGTAGGAAGTGAACTTGAGCCGTGAATTTCCGCAGATATGCCGCCCTGCAACTGCCTTGCCGATCACGAAGCCCATCGCACCTCCGAAGACAACGTCAGAGAGATCGTGGTCCTGCTCGTCAATGCGGCTGTACCCAATTGCTCCTGCCAAGGCATACGCCGGAAGCCCTACCCAGCAGCCGTAGTATTCATCCAAAACGGCGGCAATCGTGAAGCTGCTCGCCGTGTGATATGAGGGAAATCCGTAATGGCCGTTGTTCCATTTGTCTGACGGTCGATCGCTGTTCACAGCCAGCTTGAGTAGGACGGTGCTTACTCCAGTGATTGTGTAAGCACTCAGCATCGTCCCCATCAGGTCGTGCAACTCTTCGTCCTGAGCCCATACAGAATATCCATAGACGCCAACCAGCACTGGTGCTTGAAACGCAAAGTTTCCGAACTCGCCCAATGTATGTCCTGTGCTCCCCCAGCGATTCGGATGCTTATCAACCCATTCGCGAACTTCGCGGTCCGCATCACCTTCACGGAACGCAATCGCGAGCCCCGCTGCGGCTCCCAAAATGAGAGTATTGTTCCAATTCACGATTCCTTTGGCATCTTCCCAAAGCGTGAATGTGCAGTGACGCAAATCTTCTTTCAGCGAGATCGAACGGCAACAACTCTCGCAGTCATTATCGCTCGACGCTTGGCACTCACTTTGATCCGTCGCGCAATGTGTTGCGGAACACGGGAAGCAGGCTGGGGGTTGATCGTGCAACCATAAATGACTTGAAAGCGAATTCTTTGCAACGACTCCAGAAGAGGCTGCTTGACGATCTTCAAACCGCGTCCATTTTGAATTGCGATTTGCTTTTAACCAAGAACTGGGCACCCACGAATCATCCTCTTTTGCGAAGATGATTGACGCTGATTCACTCAGTGACGAACTCGCCGGAACCGGTTGAAAGAGCGGTTCGTTCGCGGTCACGGTCATCGCGGAAGCCAACAAGCAACCGAGAGAGCCGAATAACAAAATGCAGACTCGGAGACGTGAGTCACGTGGGGAAACAATCAAAGATCCCAGCAAATTGCGCACGATGAGCGGCTCCGTCCGACCTGCGGTTTCCCATTGGGATCGGCTTTTGTGCTGCTCACCACCGAAACAATTAGGTTCCCAAGCCCTATCTCGCCAACTCGCCCCAAGCTACCCGTTGTCCGCCAACAATGAGATTTGCCCGCTCTGACTTTTGTGCGACTCCATCCGACAACGAGCCTTATCGATTTGTTGGTCGCTTCGACTTCGTTCCTAAAGCGCGAAATTCAGCCGGAAGAATCGGGCTTTCATATCGCAAGCTACGATTCGTGGCGTCCTCTGCCAACTTTCTCAACGAGCCGTCCGTTGGATTCATACGGGCACACCATTGAAGATGCTCCGCTGCTCGGGCGAATTGTTGTTGGTGATAAAGAAAGACCCCATAGCCTCGTCGAGCAGCCAAGGAACTGCGATCCTTTTCAATGGCTTTTCGGAAACAAAGATCCGCTTCGGTCAATTCATTGAGACGTGTGAAGGCGACGGCAGCTGCGAGAATGCGCTCGATTGGTCGCGCACATTCTGGCTTGTCTGCGTCTTCTTTCAGAGCGGTCGCTAGAGCACGCACTACGACGAAATGCTCCGATTCCGGCTGCTCGCGATAGCGAATTTCCAACCGCTCTAACTCGTCAACGTTCGGTTCCAAACTTTTCAAAACGAGATCCGCAGGAGCGGTCCCAACCAACTGATCAAGAATTTGATCCTGATAAGCTCGACTGGTGTGAAAGGCTTCTTTCCAAGCCACCAGAGCTTCTTCCAGTTTTCCTTCGATTAACGCTTCACGCCCAACGACAAACTGCACTTGCGCGGAAAACGGGCGAACCAAGTGTGCCTGTTTCAGGAAGTCTTTTGGATGACTTGGATCAAGATCACGCAAGAACTGGAGTTCTGCCAAATGGACATAACCTTGTCCTTGCAAGGGGCAAATTTGGAGTGATTTCGTAGCGTGTTTGGCGGCGGCATCGAGATACTTCAAATTCGGACCAACGGCTCGATCTAACCAAGCACGCATTTCGTCGACCGATTTGAATTGCGCGGTCAAAGCAGTATCACGCAACTGAGCCAGCGACATTGGATTTTCACTGCTCTTCTGCAAGTGCTCGAAAGCCGTCAGGTAAGCCGATGCCAATCGTAAGTGCGTTCGCGCGTTCGCCGGATTATGTTTTGCCGCTTGGCTCAGTGCTGCAACACGCCGCTTGAATCGCTCGATCTGCGCTTGTTCGGTTTGATCTTCTTCGTCGTCATGCGGGCTGGCCGATGTTCCCTGTTCTTCTGAGTTATTCGCGTGAATCAGCCTCAGGTACGTAAACCAATACGGTTCGGCTCCGATCGTTTGATTCAATTGAGGAACCATCCACAACGCGATGCCGCAAATTCCCGCGCCCGATAGCAGGCCCAGCATACGCGGAATCGCTGGTGAGGGCTGCGTCGCCAGTTCGTTCGATTCTTCGGCGAGCGCTGGCCGATTCTGATTCGATGCCTCGGCCAATGCCAATTGATCGAGTCGTCGTACACACGCCACCAAAAGCAGGATGACCGTCATCAATCCAGGCACGTACCAGACAAAGTCGAATGCTGCATGAACGGCATTCGCAGCTAGGCTCGCGGTGATGGCCGCTGACAGCACTCGAATTCGACGATCAACGTTTTCTCGCTGACTGCGGATGCACCAAGTCGCCACACACAGGCCACTCAACAACAGCAAGCCTATTCCAACGGCACCCGATTCGGACGCGATTTGAAGATAGCTGTTTTCTGCATGTGTGAACTCAGCTTCGGCAAACGGCGGATCGTAATACAACGGATACGCTTCAGCGTGACTCCCTAAGCCCGTTCCAAACAGTGGAAAGTCACCAAAGACTTGGAGGTTTGCCTGCCAAATTGCCAATCGTGAATCGGACTCCCAATTGTCGAGTCGCTTGGTCACTTTTTCATAACCAAACCAAGCAAAGAGACTCCCCGCAATCAACGTGATTCCTAACATCGAGATCATCACTCGGCCGGACAACACTCCGATCCGAAACAGGGCTCCCAGCATCACCACCAAGGAGACACCCATCGCTAACATTCCACCGCGAGATAACGAGAACATCGCCGCGAATAACAGGACACCAAATGCCACCAGCAATCCAGCAAACACGGTGTCGCTGTTGTTAACACTTGCTGTCTTCGATGAACTTCCAAAGGTTCCGGAACCAGCTTGTCGTTCTTCCAACAATCGGGCGATCCACCACAGCAACGGACCACAACCAAGCACCAAAAATTGTGCGAAGTGATTCCGGTTGGTGAAAGCTCCTTTCAAACGATGCCAAGTGTCTGTCAGCGGATATTCATAGAACCAACCGAACTTGCCGTTGTTTGTCACCCATTGTGTGAGACCAAATATTGCCATCATCGCTGATGCGCCAGCGACCCATCGCAGCATTTGCTCGACATCACGAACTCGTTGAATGCGTTGAGTCGCCACATAGAACAACAACACATAGCTAAAACTAACGACAATCGCCGCTTGAGTTTCGCCCACATTCAATGACAGCGTTCGCCATTCCCCAAGTGAGCTTGCCGCATCGGTAGCTCCAGACCACAAGGGCAACAAGGCATAGTGATGCGGCGAAAGCACGCCCAAAAGACTGGGTGGCAACGGAGTGACCTGCAACAGCCCGACGCCGATCGCACCGAGTAATAACGGTTCCACCCATGTCACCGTCCACGTTGGTCGCTTCCCAAATAATAGGCCGACCGACCACGCTAACGCCGCAACGATCGCGCATGCCGAAAGGGCGAATTGGCCCCATGCAATCCGACCACCCAAAAGAAACGGAACGACAAATACGCTCGACATCAACGCGGCATCAATCACCAGCTTCGAGCACCGATCAACGACATTCTCTGATGATGAAGTTGAGTCCGACGCTCGGTGAGATCGCGTGCGACGACTCTTGTGAGACAAACTCGTGGGCATCTTCGACCTCCTGTGTGTAGGAGAATGGCCACTTTGGGCACCTCTCTCCTCTGCTTGTCCCTAATTCCTACGCTGCCCGACGATGGTTCATTTCCGCCTCTGGATACGTTTCCGCGTCAGCGTCCGCTTCAGACACTCCAGCCACGGCATCGTCATGCCCGTAGCCGTAGCCGTAGCCATAGCCATAACCGTAGCCGTAGCCGTAGCCGTAGTAGTCTCCGGACGACTCGCTCGACAGGTGATTGACAACCACCCCCATCAAATTGACTTCGACTGTTGAGAACGCCTCTGCCGCACGAATGACCATGCGTCGGCGATTCTTGTCTGGTCGCACTACAAGAACGGCACCATCAACCATTCGACCAATGATGATTGGGTCAGCAACTGCCAAGACCGGCGGTGCGTCGACAAGGATTTGGTCATAGACCGTCTCGGCCCACGCCAAAAGTTCTGAGAATCGTTCGCTCGAAAGCAATTCTGCCGGATTGCTTGGACGCGAGCCCGAGGGAATGACATCCAAACCGGGAACGACTTGAGCCACCAAATTGTCAACCGCACTGACTCCCACTGGCCGTTCATCGCGCAAGATCTGTGACAGCCCCGCTTGACCTTTGAGGTTCAGCAACGTGGTCATACCTGGACGGCGCATATCGGCGTCGATGAGTAGCGTCTTTTTGCCCGACTGCGCGAATGCGACCGCAAGGTTCGACATCACGGTCGTCTTGCCGTCACCCGGTTCGGTACTGGTCACCACGATCCGTTGAGTCGAATGATCGGCGAAAGAGATCGCCGTTCGCAGCGTCCGAAACGCTTCGGTCTCAACTCCATTAGGCTTCGCGAAACACTGAATCGCATCGGCTCCAGTACCACCTGTCGGCTGCATGGCTCGAACCATCGCCAAGACGGGAACACCCAACTGCATTCGCAATTCATCTGGCGATCGGAAGCGATCATCGAGAACATCCAGGAGATAGATCAGTCCCATGCCACCGCCGACCCCCAGGACCAAACAGATTGCGAAGACCATCACGAGACGCGGTGATGAAGGAGCGGTTGCCGGGCGAGCCATTTTCGTCGGCGAAATCTTGACTCCTTTGTCCGCACCCATTTCGAGGTCACTGATTTTTTTCGCCAACGCTTCATCGTACGTCGCCAAACGTTTTCGATCCAAATCAACAAGTTCGATTTTCAACATCAGGTCGTTTTGGCCGAGTGCCTGTTGCATTTCAGTATCAAATTGAGATTGAAGAATTTGCTGCCTGGAATTGGCATAAGCCAAACGTTGTTCAGACATCGTTTTCAACTGTGGACCCAACTCGCTCGAACTGAGCTGCAAAAAGT
>CAIJTL010000923.1 GCA_903823545.1 uncultured Planctomycetaceae bacterium | reverse complement strand
ATTTCAGAACCTTGCGCGTCGTGCTTGCGTTCCTGGCAGACTCACTCTGCCTTCAGCACTTCAATCTTCAGTTTGCCGAGTGCGTTGTAGAGCGGCATGAAGGTTGTGATCGGAAGGGGAGATTCCTCGTCCATCGCGGACTCCGCCATCTTGAGATGAGCCGCACCGATTCCGCCGCGACCGAGCGTTGCGTCGAGTGGAATCCACTCACCGCCGATGAAAGCTTCGGTCCACATGTGCCCGCCGAACGAGTTCAAGGACTCGACGTAGACCAGCCCAGCCGCGATGCGTGCGGGCACTCTCTTCGCTCGAAGCATGGCAGCCAGCAACACCGCGTGCTCGGTGCAATCCCCTTCCATCTTTTGAGCGACTTCAGAAGCCGATGCCATTGCGGTGGAGAAGTTCTTCTTCTTGATCTTCTCTTGCACGTACTTTTCCATTCGAGCGGCGATGCGACTTGGATCAGTTTCGCCAGCGGCAGCTCGATCAGCATGTTCGACAACCGCCGGATCGCGAGATTGCAGGAAGCGAGTTGCCGCGACGTACTTCGCATCCGTTGCAACGACTCGCGCATTGACCGGAGGAAGCGGCTTCGATGTGACCGTCAATTCGATCGATGTATCGGAAAGTCGCTTAACCTGCTGAGTGCCGCCGCTGACGAATGATCGTTCGGGCGAATCCTCCTTGGATGTGATTCGATAAACGATTTTCTTCTTACGGTGAGCATCCTTGATCGGCGGATCAATGGCGACGAGCGTATTGATCGCCAAATCCAACTCGGCTCCCGCAATTGTCTGTAAGGCGATCTCGCGAGTCACTTGGTAAAGCCGACCAACTGTTCCGAGCATGTCAGTTTCGCCCAACTTCACGTCGCCATTGGAGTCGACGTACTGCCGCATATTCATGTCGGGAATTGCTGCGAAGCTCACCTTCACCAGCAGAAGCGAATGCTCTTTGGCATCGAGCAGCTTGATGGGGCGAATCTCATCAGCCGTGTAACTGACTTTCGTAAACTTTCCAAACTCAGGGACGAAGACTTTCGTAGAGAATGCTTCACCCGGCTTCAGCGGCTTTCCGCGCATGAAGCGCTCAGGATAGGCAGGGGACTTTGCATCTGCCTCCCACGGGATGCGGCGCTTGTCGGTCTTTCCGGCGACCACGGATGTGATTTCTAGATCCTTGTCGCTGATAACCCCCTCGGAGCGAGTCACAGTTGCCGGTGGATTCTTGATTTCATAGGCAAACTTCAAGAGTTCGCCCGATTCGGTTTCTTCAGTTCGCAAAGTGGTCGAGAGCGTCAACTCTTTGCCGAATCGATTGATCTGAAAGTGCAGTTCGCCAACGCTGACGATGACTTTGCGTTTGTCACGAATCTCGACTCGCTCGAGACTTCGCTGATAGCCAGCACGCTTATTTCCAATGTGCAGCACCTGCCAACTTTCGATGGCCTCGTCGGTCGCAGAAGTAGCACTTGGTTTGTCTGTTGTCACCGCCGTCGTCTGAGCAACGATCGGTCGAGTGATGACGACCACGCCGATCAAGAATGCAAAACTCGTCAGCAGAAATCGACGCAGTGAACAGGGCT
>CAIJTL010000922.1 GCA_903823545.1 uncultured Planctomycetaceae bacterium | reverse complement strand
CTCCCGCCGTGTTGAAAGCCACAGCCGACATGTTGTTGTAGGCATCCACCGAAGTGACGAACGAAGGACTTTGATAGCCCGGCTGAGTCACCGCATCTCGGTCGAATCCCGACTTATCATGCCACGTGGAAACGGTGGCTCCGTTGCTGGGTGCGATGCCAGTCGCATTCGGATCATTGCCATCAAGCCAGAGTGCCAGCGTCGAAGTTCCGTTGGCCAGCTCCACACCACCGGGGCTGCTGCCACCCGTGATGACGTGCGGCCGCGAAAGCACGACATCGTTGCCGGTCCCACCGACATACGAGACCTGCCAGAGCACTCCGTTCGCACTGACGATCGCACCTTCTGGCACCCCTTGGAACGTTCCCGAAACCGGATCATTGCCATCGTTGTTGATGATCACGAGCGACGTTGTCGGTGCTGCGGTCAATGACGTCGAAAGGTTCAGCGCTCCACCCAGCGAGACCGTTCCGGTCACGTTGAGTTGATCGTACTGCGTACCGACGGTTGTGCCGTTGACCATCACGCTGAATATCGCGCCGCTGCCGAGTGATACGGCTCCCGTATTGAACACGCCAGTTCCTGAACCGACCCCTGGAGTAATCGTCGATCCCGTGGTCGCCTGAGTGCTACCGTTGACCGTTCCAGTCCCCTGTAGCGTGCTCGTTCCACGCAAGCCCAGCGAGCTGATCGTTCCATTGACGGTCAGCGTCCCCTCGGTCTGCGTGTAGCCTGCCAGGGTGATACTCGACGACATCAGTTCTTGAATCTCGCTTCCCGACAGCGCCCGGTTGTAGATCGCGACATCGTCGAGCGAGCCATTCAGGCGGAAAACTTCGCCAAAGCTATTGTCCCACTTTCCGAGATAAACCGGCTGATCGACCGGCGAGAAGCCACCGAAACTTGGAGAACCCGATCCAATCAAATTGCCATCCACATAAACCGCTAAATTGGTCCCGTCCCAAACCTGAGCGATGTGATAAGCCCGGTTGGTCTGCATCGAGAACGAGAAGTCCCGGTATCGGAAGGAGCCGTCGGGAGCATTCACGTGCGCTCTAAAAGAGCCAGCGTAGAGCAATCCATACCCCGCGGCCTTCATCGGCGAGACCGGCGTGAATCCAGTCACAAAGGAATCGATCTTCACCCAACTCGCCAACGTGGACGGGGAGGAGGTGTTGATTCGCAAGCTGTCGGAACTGGGAATCTCGACGAAATCATCGACCCCATCGAAATGAAACGCCGTTCCGAATTGCCCCGTGGCACTCGCCGTCGCTCCATTCTGAAGCGTTCCGTTATTGCCACCAAAACTATCGTTGGCGTTTCCGTCCCCTTTCCAGTAAGCGACCAATCCATCGAGCAGACCGACAGTGCTGCTACCATTCACCGTCAACGTGGCCCCAGCATCGATAGTCACCGAACTGGCGTAAGTCAGAGGGTCGTTCGAGGCGAATGTCCCTCCGCCGAGCGTGATACTTCCCGTTCCGGCATTCAGTCCGCCGCTGCGAATCGTCACCGTGTCCGCTTCCGTCAGATTGATCGCGCCATTGCCGCTGGTCGTTGCTGATACGGTGTTGGCCGCCAGTCGCACGAAGTTCGTGGTCGAGCCGATGCCGCCCGAACCGGCGTTCAACGTCACATCGTCGGCCAAGATGTCTGTGCCACTGTTGTCGCTTGTCGAGATGGCTCCGCTGCTGCTCGCGGTCAGTGTCACATCCCCACCGGACGTTGCCGCGATCGTCTGATCAATCGCAATCGAACCGGCAGCCGTGATGGAGACATTGCTACCGGCGGCAGTCACACCAACCACGCCACCTACAGTCGTAACATGGAGGTCGCCTGCATTGGTGATGTTCACGCCGCCGACCGCCGCCGTCGCCGCCAGATTCGAGACGCTCACATTGAGTGTGCTCGTCGTGCCGATCCCCTGCGCCGCATTGAGCGCCAAGCTAGTATCGGTGAAAGCCGTCGAACTCCCCGTGTCGTTAATCGTGCTCCCTGTGATCACCTCCAACGTCTCGGAATGAGCAAGACTGATCGCCGAGCTGAACGTCACCGCACCGGAGTTGGCGTCTCCCACGATGATTGTGCCGGCGGTCACTTGATCAAGTTCCGCGTCGGTCAGGCCGAGCGTCAGCGGCGAGCCTGTGAGGAGGTCGGCACCGCCGAGGTCGATCAAGGTGCCGTTGGTCTTCTGACGGAGCGTGACGCTGCTGGTGCTCTGGGCACTGACGATCGCCGTCGCATCGAAATGCATGCTGTCGCCGATCACGGAGATCGTGCCTCCATTGGCTGCCGTCGTGATCTCGCCACTTGCAATGACGAGGATTGCGGCGTTGTTAAGGGGATCACCGTCAACTCCACCACCGGCCGTGCCGGTCACCGAAACATTGCCTCCACTGGACGTGATCTTGGAATTTGCGGAGGTGACAAAGACACCAAAATTCCGATTCACAGCGGTTCCCGCCAGATTACCCCCTGTTCCTTCGACGGTGACGGTTCCGCTTCCTCCGGCGGTGATCAGGCTCCCGCTGACGACCGCGACGCCGTAGCTCTGAGAGCCATTCGTTCCGGTCCCGGATCCTATTCCGATACCAGTCACCGACACATTGCCGCCGCTCGACGAAATCGTCGATCCAGTCAGCAGAGCGACGCCGTGGTTGTTCCTGGTCACCGTGCTGTTG
>CAIJTL010000921.1 GCA_903823545.1 uncultured Planctomycetaceae bacterium | reverse complement strand
ACTTTTAGCGATGCGTTGAATTCAGGGCTTCGCCCTTTCTCATTCATTGGGAGTAACATCTTGGCAGCAGGTAACTCTCTCGGCGGTGTGATTCACACCTATCAGCGGTACGACCCGAAGAACTTTCCGCCGCCTAGTCAGCCGCCGCCGGATTTGGTGTCTCCGGCGTTTGAGCACATGCTCGCGTTTGGGGATATGAGCGAACTGACGGAAGCGGAACTCGCTCGTGCGGTGCATCTTGATATTCGGCAGATCGCGGGGATGGGGCCGAGTCTGGAATCGCTGAAGAAGATGCTGCTGGAACGGAAGAAGAAGATTCTCGAAGCTTGGGAAACGAAGAAGGTTGTCGAAGAGGCTCGCAAGGCATTTCAGCGATTGGCTCACAACACGCATCCGCCGGAGGAACTCAAAGAGGCGTTTAAGAAGGCGGTTGATGAAGAACAGATTCGAGACATCGAACGATTGTGGTATCGCGCCGGGGGCGAACGATCTCGGTTTGCGAGGCAACTGCTACAGCTCGCCGAACGATTGGGAGACAAGTACCAAGTCGACGAAATTGCGGCGAAATACGAATTCACTGGTCGCAAGCTGATGTCGATTGAGCAAGCACTTGCGATCAAAGAAGAACTCGAAACGATCGATCGACTTTTGAAGCAACTCGAAGAGGCGGGGAAGAACGCACAGATTGCGCTGATCGATCTGCAAGAGATGGCGCAGTTTGCTGACGAAGAACAAATGGAAGGACTCGCTCAGCTTCAGCAACAAGTCGAACAATTGCTGCAACAAATGGCCGAGCAGCAAGGATTGGAAAAAACGAAGCGCGGCTATCAACTCACTCCGCAAGCTTATCGGCTCTTTCAAGGAAAGCTGCTCGAAAGAATCTTCAGCCAGTTGCAGGCATCACGCAGTGGTCGCCATCAAGGTCCGATCATGGGCGAAGGGGCCGTAGAGCTGCAGACAACAAAGCCGTATGAGTTCGGCGACTCGGTGACTCAGATGGATATCCCGCAGTCGCTGATCAATGCGCTGCTGCGCGCGGCGTCTGACAACGGAGCGATGACGGCGACGTTGCGGCTGACCCCCGACGACATCGTCATTCACCGCACGCGAAACAACCCGAAGTGCGCGACGGCCGTGTTGATGGACATGAGCGGCTCGATGCGGCAAGGGGGCCAGTACATCAACGTAAAACGGATGGGGCTGGCGTTGGACGGATTGATTCGGAAGGAATATCCGGGGGACTTTTTGCAGTTCATTGAGATGGCCAGTTTCGCAAAGCCAGTTCCGATCGGTGAAGTTGCGTCGTTGTTGCCGAAGCCAGTGACAATCTTCGATCCTGTCGTGCGGCTGCGAGCGGACATGAGCCGCGAGGAGATCAGTGAGTCCGACATCCCGCCGCACTTCACGAATATCCAACACGCCCTGCAACTCGGTCGGCAGTTTTTGATTAGTCGCGACACGCCCAACCGGCAAATCATCCTGATCACCGACGGACTCCCGACCGCTCACTTCGACGGCCCGAATTTGTATCTGCTGTATCCGTCCGACCCGCTCACCGAAGCGGCGACAATGCGCGAAGCACTGCTCTGCCAGCGTGAAGGAATCGTGATCAACATCTTCTTGCTATCAAGTTGGAATCAAACGCACGAAGACATTCAGTTTGCACATCGTCTCGCAGAAACGACCAAAGGCCGAGTCTTCTTCACCGCCGGCAACGACCTCGACCGCTTCGTCGTTTGGGACTACGTCAACCGCCGTAAGTCGATCATCAGTTGATGAAGGAAAACGAATGGCGATTGGCTACCGGAAAGGATTTGAGGCCAACCGATGAGCGAAGAGCTCCCAAGCACGAATTCCTAGAGTTAGAAGTTGTCGTGAATCCGACAGGGATTTTCGCTCGATCAGCGGAATGATTCTTCAGCCTGAAATTTAGGAGTCGCTGAATTTGTTTGCGACTTCAGCAACTCCCGAATCACGATGTCAGCACTTGATTGAGTCGTTGCCGCAACCTTGGCTTAACGGACGTTGTTTGATCGATGCGACGAAGTTAGTGTGGTACTCCTAGTTTACTTGGTTCTGGATTCGAGCGGCGTCACGTTAGGGAAATCATGCGAGAAACAATCCTCAGCAAATTGAAGCCGGTGCGACAACGTCAGTTGTTGGTTGCGGTCATCAAAGGTTTGTTGCGCGGCTTGCTGGCCGGAGGATTCGTCGCATTACTGATTGGCATTCTGCGATTGGCTCAATTGAGAAACGTTACCGCATTTGGCGGAATGAGCGTGTTGATATCCGTCCCTTTGTTATCTGCAATTGCGGCTGGACTGTGGAGTGTGATCAAGACAGATTGGCGGATCGTGGCTCGTGCCGTTGACCAGAGCTATGAATTGAAAGACCGGACAGAAACTGCGTTGGCATTTTTAAATCGCCAAGACGCACGAAAGGGAAATGAACTCGAAGAGCTTCAACTGGCGGATGCCGTTTGTCATCTTCAGAGAGTTGAGCCCAAAAAAGTCGTTCCATTTAAGATGCCCGCATTCTCGCGTTGGGCTCTCGCAATAGCAGTGCTAGCCCTGGTACTTTTGTGTTGGCCAACGGGAAGTTCTCAGGTGAGCGCCGGGCCGTCACAACCAATCGAAGCGATTGTGACCGAAGCGGAAATCGTTGAAGTAGATTTGCAGTCGTTGCTCGATCAACTCCCTGAAGATCACGATCCAGAAATCGACGCGTTGATCAAAGAATTGCAGGCCAAAGCCAATGAGATGAAGGAACCGGGTGTCGACGTGCGCGAAGCGTTGGCCAAGATGTCGGAAATGCAGACAGCACTGCAAGCGGTCGCCGCTCAATTCAATGTCGCCGCAACCGACGAACAAATGAAAGCTATTGGAGAGGCGTTGCAATCAGCAGAGGCACTGCAGCAAGCGGGACAAGCTCTCCAAGATGGCCAGTATGAAAAGGGAGCCGAAGAACTCGCGAAGTTAGAAGACCCAAAGCTTGATCGTAAAGAATCACGAGCGGTCTCAGAAAAGCTCCAGAAAGCGTCGGAGAAGTCCGCTCAAAACGGCCTGAAGAAGCTCAGCGAGGCGACTAAGGAATTGTCGGAAGGGATGAAGAACGACAATACGACGCAGAGCAAAAGCGGCATGTCGAAGCTCGCGGAATGTGCGAAGAAGCAAGGTAACTGCAAGAAGATTGGCGACATGTTGAAGAAGCAATGCGACAAACTTGGTGAAAGCAAAGGGAACTGTCAGAGCAACTCCTCAGGGAACAAGACAACGAAGAACCCCAGTCTCAAAGCGGGCAAAGGAACAAACTCAGAGACTCAAGGCGAACGAACTAACCTGGCCGCCAAACGCAACGAGGAAAAGATTCAAGGACTTAAAGGAGAGCAGGGTGATAGCGACAAAGAGACGATCACCACACAGGAAGCCGAAGAAACGGCGAAACGCGGCTTGAAAGAGGTCTACAGCAAGTACCGCAAAATGAGTGACGCAGTCCTCGATTCGGAGGACATCCCGCTCGGCCACCGCCAAACAATCCGCCGCTACTTTGAAGCCATTCGTCCAAGCGCCGAAGATGCGGCGACGGAAACCAGCGGCAAGAAGTAGCGCAGCGAAACCGCAGAATCGTGGGCGAGTCGCTCCTCCCCGTTGTGTCTGGTGTCTTGCCCCCGTTGTGTCCGGTCTCCTGACCAAGACACCATCCGTCCGACCGAAGGTCTCCCGAATGGCCTGATGGACGATGCTTCGGATACTTAGAACCCGTCCAAGAACAACTCCATGTTTTTGTAGGACGGGCACTCTTGCCCGTCGCTTCGCGTTCGACGGGCAGGAGTGCCTGTCCTACGAAGTTATTGTGATTCATCCGCCTGAAGCATCTATTGGGTTGGAGGAATGTGGACATGCCGTTCTCCTTGGGAGTTGATGAAACTTTCCTTGAGGAGACAACGCAGCATGTCCACAGTCGCTTTGTATCATGGGTTT
>CAIJTL010000920.1 GCA_903823545.1 uncultured Planctomycetaceae bacterium | reverse complement strand
GCAATCTGGTGAGTGCCGACGATCTTCCACAAAACTTGTTCGCGGGTCTCGTTGAGTTGCCGGAGAAACCAACCTTCTGGCAATCGATAGAAGCGTTGACCCAGCAGCAACCGGTGACTTGGAGATGTGAGGGAATCCCGGCACGATTGCGACTGTCGCCACTTGATCCGAAACGAGATAAGTCGGAATCACCGACCGACATATTGGCCGTGACGACAACAAAGGCGTTTCGAATTGCATTGCGATCAGCGAAAGCTCGCGAGGTCGTCGGTGAATCGGCCTCGCAATTGATGCGACTGGAATTCGACATCACAGCAGAGCCTCGCTTGCGTCCGTTGTTCTTGAAGTGCGCTGCTGCTGATGTACGAGTCATGGGACTCCGCGAATCGCAGTCGACCGACGCAACGAAAGCGGCCTCCGCAAAGCCAGAAGCATGGTCACCGTTCTCGACCGATTCAAAAATCGAACTCACTTTCGGTCAGGGACGAAGACAATTGGCATTTCCGGTCGACTACCGAATACCGGTCGGAGGAACCTGGAAATCTCTCGCAGTGATTGGGCAATTGTCGCTGGAAACCGCAGCCGGAGAGGAACCGATCGACTTTCCAGCCGGTGCCGATTCTCGCGGAGTATCGCGTCGACGCGGTGGTGTCACCGTGAAGATTCTGGATTGGGAGACCGACACGAACTCGAATGAGCGAACATTGACCATTCGAGCAACCGTCACCTACGACACTGGCGGCCTTGCCTTCGAGTCACACCGGTCTTGGATGCTTTACAACGTCGCAGGCTTGATCCAACCGCGCCAGAAACAAGCGACTGAGATCGAACTGCTAAAGCCAACGCATGCTCAAAGTGATTTGCAACCCGATGGCTCAATCGCAGTGACTTATCGTTTCGAGAAGCTTCCGAGTCCTGCTGACGAATACGGCCTGCGATATGTCGCCCCAACGCTGATCCTCGACGTCCCGGTTGAATTTGAATTTCGAGACGTTCCTCTGAGACTCAATCGACGTAAGTAAGCGACTGCATTCGGCAAGTTCGTTCTCAGTGGGCACGGCTGGCTAATTTGTGAAGCGGCGCGATTCGCAGGGTGGGACCAGCGATTAGCGCCGGCCCACCAAGTCTCGATCAAATGGTGGGCCGGCGCTGCGCTGGTTCCACCCTACAGTTTCTGCAATCCGAAGAATTAGCTGGCCGTGTCGCAATGGGCCGCTTGCGGGACATCATCGCGGACTCGTTGTATCATCGCGTCTCGAATTCGACGCTGCGTTTCCCTGAGTTGCTACGCAGCACCGTGATCTTCATTGAGGAACCTGATGATGAGCCCATTCGTTCGACAATGTTTTGTTTTGAGTCTTGGTGTGTGCGGAATCACTTTATTGGGTTGTGCTCAAGAGAAGCCTGCCTCACCCACTGCTACGAAAACTGCTGGCAAATCGGCAGAGGTTGAAAAGTCTAAGGCCAACACGACTGCCGAGACTGCTCCCGAAAAGACAACGAAGCCACCGACTGCGTCCGCTGAAGGTGGTACCGCAAAAGCTTCAGCCGAGGTTTTCCTCGGATCACCCGAACTGACTGCCGGAATTCCTGGCGAGGGGAAACTTAAGGTCGAGCAGATTCAAGCGTGGCTCGAAAAGTCTGAGAACCATCTGCCGCTCGAAATTGTATTGCCACTCGGCTTGGCAGTCGGCTCAAACCAAGTCCAGGGAATTGCGGACAACTTGATGACCCGCGCGAAGATCGAGTTGGGGCGTCAGCTTTATTTCGACACTCGACTATCGGCAGACAACACGGTTGCCTGCGCGAGCTGCCATCACCCAGACGAAGGATACGCCAAGCACACTCAATTTGGCGTTGGAATCAACGGCCAAATGGGCGGACGCAATTCACCGGTCAGTTACAACCGCATTCTGAGTGGAGCACAATTCTGGGACGGT